>FR901669.1:0-694 GCA_000437675.1 Prevotella sp. CAG:891 | reverse complement strand
CAGTTACACCCTGCGAACGGCGGCTTTTTTATATGTAGGTATCTTCCTGTCACCCCCTGTTGTTCCACATTCCACTTCTGGGAAAATGTTAAGAGCTATCCTCATCTAACCTAAGTTCAAGCGGATAATGCAACAGGAGTGAGAATGATGAAAATGAGAAGATACGAAAAGAATAATTTTTCAGAGGAACAGAGAAAGAAGATTTCTTTCCCTTTTGTTCCCCTGTGGAAAAGTTGTTTCTTTGCATCTTCCAGTTCCCCAACATTCAGTTGCAATATGAAACAGCTAACCGAAGAACAAAGGTATAACATTTCCGCTTATCTGCAAAGCGGAAAGTCAAGAACCGAGATTGCCAATCTCGTAGGAGTTCATCGTAGCACTATAAGTCGTGAATTACGTCGTAATAGTGATAAACGTAATGGCATTTACAAACCGGATCTCGCTCAGGCTAAGTATATGTCCAGAATGCGTTCACGAAAGCACTTCGTGAAGTTTACGGACGACTTGAAAATTCAAGTAGATATACTCATAAAGAAAGATTTCAGTCCAGAGCAAGTGACTGGGTTTATGCGGACAAAGGGCTTGGAAACAGTTTCTCATGAGACAATCTACCAGTATATTTGGGAAGATAAAAAGCATGGAGATAAGTTGTTATACAGTAACCATCCCATCTACCCCATATTTCATTAAGCCT
>FR901668.1 GCA_000437675.1 Prevotella sp. CAG:891 | reverse complement strand
AAATAGCTAATATGAAGGGGTGGGAAACTTTAGTAATTTTATTGTATGAGATAAGCATTACCAACTGTAATTCTTTTTCCAAAATGCAATTGATTTTTATTTTAATTATCTGTTTTATTACTGTATCTATCATTGCAATAGCTGTAATACGAACAGACCTAAAACACAAGTCCCAAGAACTTACCGAACAGATCAACCAGATAACTTCATATAGCGAATTATTAAGCCGTAACAAAACAAGAGAAAGATTATCCAGTCTCAATGAAAATCTTTTCACAAATATATCCACTGACTTAAACTATGTTTTTGATGGTAAACTAATCACCGCAAGTCAGGAAAAAGATTTTACCGATTATTACCAAGCATATTTTCAAGAAGCGCATTCGCTTTTGGTGAAACTTAAAACCTTTAAAATTACTCCTTCTGAAACGATTTCCAACTTCATCGATAATTATGAAGCAATCAACAAACTTGTAAAACAACATAACGAAGAGGTTATTACACTTTTGCTTGATAAGCATAAAGATTTTTTCGACCATTGTTTAAAATATCCATTAGACAAACAACAAAGGCGTTCTATCATTTCAGAAGAAGCTAATTGCTTAGTCGTTAGTAGTGCTGGTAGCGGTAAAACATCTTCTATTTTTGGAAAAGTAAAATATTTAACAGAAATAAAAGGAGTTGCACCTCATAGGATATTACTGATTAGCTACACAAATAAAGCTGCAGCCGAACTTACAGAAAGAATGGCCACAGATGGTTTAAAAGGTTATACTTTCCATAAATTAGCTATTGATATCATCGGAAAAGTAACAGGCACAAAACCATCTATTTGCGAAAATACTGACTCATTATTCGTAAACATTTATCACACTTTATTAGAGAATGAGGATTTTAAGAATAGCATCATAGAATACTTTATTGATCATCAAGCCTATGAAGCAGATTGGGAAAAACGCAAAAATCAAAGGCGTGCATATTTATCAGAACAAAAAAGTGTTCAGTTTAAAGCGATATTTCCCGATATGGATGGTCGGAGCATCTATGTGAAAAGTGAACAGGAACAAAAGATTTGCTTTGTTTTATCATCACTTGGCGTAAACTTCAGATATGAAGAAGCATACGAACATCAATTAGCAGATGATAGGCACTCGCAGTATCGACCCGATTTCTCAATATATTATCAACAAGGAGGTAAAACCAAACGCATTTATCTTGAACATTTCGGAGTTGACGAACACGGGCTTGTCCCATCTTGGTTTGCTAAGGACAAGGGTATTTCATACGAAGAAGCAAATCAAAAATATAATGATAGTATAACTTGGAAAAAAGCTGCTCATGAAAAATTTGGAACTCAACTGATAGTTACATCCAGTGCAGATTTTCATTATTCTGACATCAGAGAAAAACTTCGTAAACAATTAACAGAAGCAGGTGTACCAATTCATGAGAAAACGGATAATGAGTTATATGATTTGGTTTTGCCTAAAGGAAGCAAGCAGGAAAAGGCCTTTATACGACTGGTCGTTACTTTTATCACATTGATAAAATCAAGTTGCAAATCAGTTGAAGAGGCTCTTAACCAAGCAAAAATTGCAAACGATGAACGAAGTTTTTTTATTATCAATAATATATTTCTGCCTGTATATGAACGCTATAATAAAGAATTAAACGATAGGAACCAAATTGATTTTACGGATGCTATTCTTCAAGCAACTGAATTATGTAGGGCTTCACACCCAGTTGAATATGATTACATCATTGTAGATGAATTTCAAGACATTTCAGTTGACCGTTACAATTTCTTAAAAGTATTGCGAGAGGGAAATCCTCCTGCAAAATTGTATTGTGTGGGCGATGATTGGCAATCTATATATCGATTTTCAGGTAGCGACATGGCTCTGTTTAACCAATTTCCAAAATACTTTGGAGCAACAGAGATAAACAAAATTGAAACTACATATAGATTTGGCGAACCTTTGGTTTCTCTATCCTCCCGTTTCATACAACGTAATAAGTCGCAAATACAAAAGAGTATTCATTCGGGCAATCCTGAAATGAAAACAGATTTGGAGTTCTATGCTTATGACAGACAGGATTATTGCCAAACAATAGAACAACTTCTGTCTGCTATACCAGCAAATAAATCAATCTTTTTATTAGGACGTTATTCATTTGATGATTATTACCTCTCATTTAGATACAAATCTATCAAAGAGGGCAATAGGTTCTTTTATGTGATAGGAAAACGAAAAATCGAATTTTTAACCGTGCATAAGTCAAAAGGTCTTGAAGCTGATTATGTAATACTTTTACAGTGTAATAAAGATACCTATGGTTTTCCTTCTCTTGTGAGCAATGACCCTGTACTTAATTATGTACTGACTCAAAGCGATCAATACTCTTTTGGAGAAGAACGTAGATTATTTTATGTAGCAATAACAAGAGCAAAGGTGAAAACTCTTGTACTATATGACAAACGGTTTCCTTCTGTATTTGTAGATGAGTTTTTGCACCCAGAAAAGATTTCAGAAGCAAATAATGTGATACACAGAAATGCCAATAAAAGATGGACAAAAAATGCTGACCTTTTTTTATTGAAACTAGATAACGAAGGTAAGAGTGTCAAATATATTGCAAACAAAATGGGCAGAAGCCAAACTTCAATTATAATGCGATTGAACAAACTAAAGAATTTGTAGAACTTTTTAATGGGGAAGTATCCTCAAGTTCTGACTTCATTACTTTATATGCCACAAAATAGCATATATTTGGATGTCATACAGCTACAAAAAACAACCGTAACGAAGCTTTGGAAGTGGATTCCAGGCTTGTTACGGTTGTTTTAGGGTTAGGGGGTGTACAAAAAATCAGGATTTTTGGAGACACGCCCTTTTATGAAAAAGAATAAATGAGCTATTGAACTGCGAGAGGAGATTAGATGCTGATTTTAACGCCGGCAAAGTAGGTGCGGGGCATGCCGGGGCCGTAGATGTAACCCGAGTCGCGGGTGGCGTGGCGGTCGAAGTCCTTTTGATAGGCATTGAAAATGTTTTGAACGCCGGCATTGAATTGCAGACATACGTTGTTGATGTCGAGGTCGTAGGCAACCTTCGCACCCAGTTCAAAGAAACTGGGGGTTTTTACCAATACGTCGGCCGAACCGTCGATTTCGGAGAAAAGGTGGGGCACATACATCTTACCTGTGTAATTGCCGTTCAAGGCGATGCTCAAGGGCTTGATGGGGGTGTAGGTGGCACTGAAATAGCCGTAGACACTGGGGGTGCGCAGAATGCGGTCGCTGTAACGCTGCTCGTCGGTCAGATTCTCTTCGTCGGCACTCCACTCCATCGGTTCGTCGTAGCGGCTGCTTTGCACGGTGATGCCAGCTTGCAACTGCATTTTGTCGCGATAGGCCAGGCGGAATTCGAGGGTTCCACCATATACCTTGGCACCGGGGCCGTTGACGCGGGTTTGAATGAGGTAGCCACTGCCGTTGGGGTCCATTACGGGCGATGTCAGCACAAAGGGATCGGTGAGGCTGGTGAAGAAACCTTCAACGAGTACATTGGCCTGGAACTGGCCAAAGGTGCGGTACCAGTCGACCGAGGCATTGACGCTGCGCGAATGCTCTTCCTTCAGGTTCTTGTCGCGAGCAATGGAAATGAGTTTGCCGCCTACATGGTTGATGTGCAAGTCCTCGTCGAAGGCCTGCGGTGTGCGGAAACCTTCAGCGTAGCTCAAGCGGATGTTGATGTCGTCAGTCGGGTTGTAACGTACGTTGGCACGCGGACTGAAGATGGGGTGATCCATGATGCTGTTTTTGTCCATACGCGCACCAATCAGGAAGCTCCACTTGCGATTTTTCCATTCGTTTTGGGCATACACGCTGTAGATGTTGATAATCTGGTTCAGCGGATTAGGCGTGTATTTGTCGATGAGCTGCTGCAATTCGTCGCCCGTAGCGTTGGGGTTTTCCTCGAGTGCTGCATCGCGATACTTTTCAAGGTCGGTGGCGCGGTCTTTCAGGTTGTCGTGGTTAAATTCGAAACCGGCAGTCAGGTCGGCCGGCATGAACAGGCATTTGTCGAACTTGTAGATGTACTGTCCGCCGGCTACGGCTGTGAGATTTTTGGTGCGTCCGTAGGCACTGTAATAGCTTTCGCGGTCAACGTGCTGCGCCGAGGCATAGAGGTTCATGAAGTGCTTTTGGTTGGGCGAGTTGGTTTGGAACTTGATGCCTCCGGTGTTGATGGAGTGGCGGGTTTGTTCCACCAGTCCCGGTTCGCCCATGCCGTTGAGTTCGGGATTTTCGGCAATGTGGGGCGGAAGGTCGAGGCTGTTGCCACCGCGGCGGAACTCCTCGATGTGGTGATATTCCAAACCAAACTTTGAGTAAGTGCCAATTTTGTAATAGGCATTCATGCCCACCATTTGGTTCTTCATTTTTGAAAGTTCGGTAAATCCGTCGCCGTTGGCATCCCAGGCCGAGCGGATGCGGTTCTGACCGTAGACGTAAGCTCCGGCGCGGTTGTCGGCCGATACGAGCGAAAGGTTCATCGTCGTGTTGTTGTCGAAGGCTCCGGCACCATTGATGTTGGTGAACGTATGAGCCAGCGAACCGCTATTGGTGCGGGGTTCCTTGGTGATGATGTTAATGGTTCCGGCAATGGCCGATGAACCGAAAAGGGCCGAACCGCCTCCGCGCACCACTTCGACGCGGTCAATCATGTTGGTAGGAATCTGTTCCAAACCATACACACCGGCCAGTGATGAAAAGATGGGACGCGAGTCAATGAGGATTTGCGTGTACTTACCTTCCAGGCCATTGATGCGCACCTGCGTAAAGCCGCAGTTCTGACAGTTGTTTTCGACGCGCACACCGGGTTGGAAAATCAAACCTTGCGAAAGGTTTTGCGAGCAGGTGTTTTCAAAGATTTTTGAATCGAGCACCTTGACGAGCGTGGGTGCCATGCGGCGTTTCGTTTCGTTGCGGTTGGCCGAAACCACCACACCGTCGAGTTGGCTGGCGCTTTTGTCTATTTCGAAATTCTCCTCGAGCGTCTCTCCTTTTTTAAGGGTTACGCGGCGGCTTTCGGTTTCGTAGCCGAGCATGCTCACTTCAAGGGTGAACTCACCCTCGGGCAGGTTTTTCAGAAAATAATGTCCGGTCTTATCAGTCACGGTGTTGAGCACGGTTCCCTTGAGGGCCACAGTGACGAACGACAGGTGTTCGCCCGTGGTTTTGTCAATAACGTGGCCAATGACATTGGCATCGGATTTGTTCAGTTCGTCGGCCACATCGTCGGTCGGGCCGGCATAGACGGGCTGCACAAACAATAAAGCGAATACGGCTGTGAGTAGATATATTATAGATTTCATTGAATTTTACGAATTGATAACGAGGGAAAAAGGACATGGTAGCGAAAGGTTGGGGCGTGGGTGTTGACCTTGGATTGAGGTAACGAAGGGATACGCCACATCGCTCCTTGCGGCTTTTCCGTTTTTTTTGAAAAAAGTACAAGAAGGGGGTACTCCGAAGCAATGCTACGAAGGGAAAGACGGCCGAAGGGTCTGTCTTCAGTATGAAAAAAAGGGGAAAATGGGGGCACTATGCATGTGCCGAACAAACGGGCGGTGCGCGCAAACTGACAAGGCGCACTTCGCGCTTTTTGCTTCCGGAAATGACTAACGGGAAACACAGCAAACCCAAAAACAAGGGGAAGAACTGAACCAGTTCCTCGGATACCGTGACGTCCGGCATCAGGTAGTTTGAGAGATACATGATGGTCTCAAACTGTTTCGGGGTGTGCGAATGGGCGTCTTTAAACGGGTGTGAGTGTACGATGATAACCCCATTTACCACGTGTGAGTGGGTAAAGAGGGCTATTCCGCACAGATACGAAACAAATATCAGTGGGAGAAGCAATTTCAAGAATGTCAGCAGTTGCTTTCTCATAATGCGTGTTTAAAGAAGGTTTCCGCGCATTCATTTCTTAGATGTATAAATGCACAGAACGCGCCAGTTCCGCAGTAAAAAAAACGGAAAACTTCAGTATGTTAGTTTGTCAGTGTAATGTTTAGCTTTGTATTTCAGTGCAAATTTACATTTCCTTTTCTGTTTCAGCAATACTTACTTATAGGTATTTTCATTTAAGTAGGTGTTAAGTAGGTGTTCAAAATTATTTTATATAATTCTATCGAAGTATTTTTACTTTGCATTACGTTCTTGCACCGCATTTGCTTGCTCTGCGCTCAGTCACATAGCCCGCTATGCTCCTTCGCACAGAACAAACAACTACGGCACAATAACGCAATTCAAATGTAAAAATAATTATGAACACCTACTTACATAATTATTTTACATAATTCTATCGAAGTATTTCAGCCATTGGTTGCCGCCCAACAATGACATACCAACAAAAGCTCCATCAGTTCCTTGTGTAAGAGTGAACTGATGGAGCCTTTCGCTATGTGTAATAAGAAAGAGGGAATTGTTACTTCTTAACCTTTACCTCAATACCCTGACGGCTCAAGTCGCGTACGGCGCGGTCAATGGCCTCGTAGTGTTCGGGAGCAATGCCAAGGGCAGGCAAATCGAGCGTGGGGAGCGCATCGTCGGTGTGCAGCGTGTCTTCGGCCACAGGACCGATAATCATACCAACACACGAAGTGTTGTTCGTGATGGGGTCGATAAGGATAAACGCACCCGTAGCTTTGTTCTGCTTGTAGGCATCGTAGAAGAGTTCCTTGGAGCTGACGATAACGGCACGACCAATTTCGTTGAGTTCCAAATGATCAACCTGGCTCTTTTCGAGCGTATTGACGTCGATTTTATAGTCGAAGTGGTCGATGCGGCAGCGCGTGGTGTTGGTGGTGTGCTTCAGGTAGAACGATTTGTTCACGTCCATGGGCTGTTCGTCCATCCAAACGAGCATGGCCTCGAAGTGACGGCCCACCTGCGGCAAGTTGTCGGGATGTACAATCATTTCGCCGCGCGAAATGTCGATTTCGTCCTCGAGCTGCAAGGTGACACACTGCGGGGGGAAGGCAAGGTCGAGGTCGCCATCGTAAGTCACGATGCGCTTTACCTTGCTGCGCTTGCCCGAGGGGAGTGCCATTACCTCGTCGCCTTGGCGCACTACGCCACTGGCCACCTTAGCACTGAAGCCGCGGAAGTCGAGGTCGGGGCGAAGCACATACTGCACGGGGTAGCGGAAGTCGCTGAGGTTATGGTCGTTGCCAATGTGTACGGTTTCGAGGAATTCGAGGAGTGCCGGACCGTCGTACCAGGGAGTACGCGCACTGCGTTCCACCACGTTGTCGCCTTCGAGGGCCGACAAGGGGATGCAACGTACATCGGGAATTTCGAAAGTGGAAATGAACGAGGTAAATTCGCTGACAATGTTGTCGAACACCTGACGGTCGAAGTCAACGAGGTCCATTTTATTCACCGCAAGCACCACGTGCTTAATACCCAGCAATGAGCAAAGGAAGGTGTGGCGACGGGTTTGCGTAATGACACCCGTGCGGGCATCGACCAAGATGATGGCCAGGTTAGCCGTCGAACCACCGGTAATCATGTTACGCGTGTACTGCTCGTGTCCCGGCGTGTCGGCAATGATGAATTTGCGTTTGTTGGTCGAGAAGTAGCGGTAAGCCACGTCGATGGTAATGCCCTGTTCACGTTCGGCCTTGAGTCCGTCGCACAGCAGTGCATAGTCAATTTGTCCGGCACCGGCGTTACCTACGCGTGCCGAGTCGCGTTCGAGGGCCGAGAGTTGGTCTTCGTAGAGTTTTTTTGAGTCGAAAAGCAAACGGCCGATGAGGGTGGATTTACCATCGTCAACCGAACCTGCCGTGAGCAAACGGAGCAAGTCTTTCTTTTCGTCCTGATTCAGATATTCCTCGATTGAAAGTTTGCGGCCATCTACCACAAGGCTTTCTTCGTTGGGATTATTCGGGTTTGATGTATTTTCTGCCATAAGGAAATGTTATGCTATCTGCGTACTGTGTTTTGAGTAGATAGTGCCTATGCGGCTTCTACCTCATGCAAAGGTACGAATTTTAAATAGGTACTCAAAATTATTTCAGCATTGCATTGCGTTGGCGCGCATGCTTTCTGAACTACTTTCCGAAATATATTGGCCGGTTGTACGCCCTGCTCCGCCGCTCTTCAGCCTTCGGGCTGATGTTTTTTTCGTAAATGCAATTCAGCGCACCGAAAATGCCATGCTTTTCGAGGCAGACCATGCCTTAGGGTGAGGCTGCGACGAGCGATACAAAAACCTTGGCTCAGCCTATCCTTTTTGGGTGCTCCGCAACGCTTTGTATGGCTGATTTTTAGGCCTCAGCTTTGCCGTAAATATTAAATAGCAAGCCGTCAAGTAAGTGAATTTACATTAAAACAATCAGCTTGTTTTTCCGTCTGCATGCCGTAGTTTGAACCACGAACTGAGCGATTGTCAAAATTTGCTCCGCGATTGCCCGAATTAGTTCCGAGCTTGTTGAAATTAGTTCCGAGCCTGTGCAAATTAGTTCCGAGCTTGTGCAAATTAGTTCCGAGCTAGTTTCAGCTTGTTAGAATTAGTTCCGAGCTTGTTAGAATTAGTTCCGAGCCAGTGCGAACAATCTCGGAACTGCTGATAATCAGCGTTTTCAGAAAAACGACAAAATCGGAACTAAGCCCGCCAATGCTGCTTTGAGATGAAGATATGGGCGTATGTTTCATTTTTACGTTTATTCACCTATTTATTAAATCTGTCCTGCGCACAATTAGCAGCGAAGTGCTGCCCCATCCTAAGTGTTTGGCGGTTACACGTTAGGGAGTAGTTGAAAGGATCTGTCAAAAATGCGGTTCATATTTACAAGGAGCCCCCCCCGATTCATCACTGAGCCATTTTTTTGATTTAAAATTCTGCTTTTTCGGTGGTTCATCGTGCTTAATGGCGTAAATTTGTAGCTGTGCAAACTGTTTCTGTGATTTTACAAACTCTAATCCAATATATATATAACTATGAAATATACGCGCATTTTTCTTTGGGGCTTACTGATGCTGCTGCAATCGGCAGTGGCGGTTCAAGCCGGGCAACAACCGGAATTTTCGACAGCCGGATTTTTTGAACTGGCACAAAGCGGCCGTACGGTGAGTTCGATGAATCCGGCGTGGCGGTTTCACAAGGGAGCTGCACCGGGTGCCGAGGCACTGCACTACGACGATGCACAGTGGGGCGTGGTGTCGCTGCCACATGGTTTGGAATACCTGCCGACCGAAGCGAGCGGGGGCATCAATTATCAGGGCGAGGCTTGGTATCGCAAACATTTTACCCCTGACAACAAGCTGAAGGGCAAAAAGCTGTTTCTGCATTTCGAGGCCATCATGGGCAAAAGCCGGGTTTACGTCAACGGCAAACTGCTGGCCGAACACTTTGGGGGCTATCTGCCGCTGGTGGTGGATGTGACGCAGGCACTGAAGTGGGAGGCCGACAACGTGATTGCGGTGTGGACCGACAATAGCAACGACCCGACTTATCCGCCCGGAAAACCGCAGGACATGCTTGACTTTTGCTACTTTGGAGGCATTTACCGCGACTGCTGGCTGGTGGCGCACGGCGCGGTGTACATTACCGACCCGAACTACGAAAAAGTGACTGCCGGGGGCGGACTCTTCGTGGCTTACGACCGTGTGAGCGATGCGCAGGCCGATATTTGCCTGCAGCTGCACTTGCGAAACGACGGGCAGCAAACGTTTAACGGTGTGGTGGAATATGAACTGCTGCAACCTGACGGAAAGCAGGCGGCCCTGATTAACACGACGGTGAGGGTGAAGGCTGGAAATGCACAAACCGTTAAGGACAAACTGACGCTAAAGCAGCCGCTGCTTTGGAGTCCGGAGGAGCCTACGCTCTACGACCTTGTGGTGCGCATTCGCGACAAGGAGGGGAACGTGCTGGACGGATACCGCCGACGCATGGGCATACGAAGCATTGAGTTCAAGGGGGCTGATGGCTTTTGGCTTAACGGCAAACCTTACGAGGCGCCGCTCATCGGGGCTAACCGACACCAGGATTATGCACTCGTGGGCAACGCGGTGCCGAATGCGCTGCATTGGCGCGATGCCAAAAAACTGCGCGATGCGGGGCTGAAGGTGATTCGAAACGCGCATTGTCCGCAGGATCCGGCTTTCATGGATGCTTGCGACGAATTGGGGCTGTTCGTTATTGTGAATACACCGGGCTGGCAGTTTTGGAACGAGGCACCGGTGTTTGCCGAACGCGTTTACAGCGACATACGGCAGATGGTGCGCCGCGACCGCAATCACCCGTGTGTGTGGCTGTGGGAACCGATTTTGAACGAAACGTGGTATCCGGCTGATTTTGCCCAGCAGGCTTTGCGTACGGTGAGCGAGGAATATCCCTTTGCCTACTGTTATTCGGGCTGCGACAGCGAGGCGCGCGGCCATGAAATTTACCCGGTGCAGTTTGCACACCCGGCAAATGCTGACAAGAACTGGGCTTTGAAACAGGCTAACCCGAACGTGACCTACTTTACGCGCGAATGGGGCGACAATGTGGACGATTGGAACTCGCACAACTCGCCGAGCCGGGTGGCTCGCCAATGGGGTGAACAGGCTATGCTCGTACAGGCCCGGCACTATGCTTGTCCGACTTATCCTTACACCAGCTACGATGCTTTGTGGCGCACGCCTCGACAGCATGTGGGGGGCTGCTTGTGGCATGCGTTCGACCATCAGCGGGGCTATCATCCCGACCCTTTCTATGGGGGCATCATGGATGCTTTCAGACAGCCTAAGTATGCTTACTACATGTTTCAGTCGCAACGCCCGACGGAAAAATTGGAACGGCCGTTTACGACGGGTCCCATGGTGTACATTGCACACGAAATGACGCCTTTTTCGCCTGCGGATGTAACGGTGTACTCGAACTGCGACGAGGTGCGTCTGACGTACAACAAAAATGGCAAGCTGTTTACTTACACTCGCCCTGTGAAAAAGGAGGGAATGCCTTCGCCCATTATTACGTTTGAGCGTGTGTATGATTTCATGATTGACAAATACATGTCGATGAACGAACACAAGCAGCACGAGGTGTTTTTGCGGGCTGAAGGACTGATTGGGGGCAAGGTGGTGGCTACGCACGAGGTGCGACCGGCACGCCGCCCGGAGCAGTTGCTGCTGTGGGCTGACCATGAGGGAATGGACTTGAGGGCCGATGGGTCGGACGTAATGACGCTGGTGGCGGCGGTGGCCGACAAACAGGGCAACATCAAACGACTGAATAACCAATGTATTCGCTTTCATATTGAGGGCGAGGGGCGCATCATCGGCAATGCGGACATCGGGGCTAACCCGACAAGCGTGAAATGGGGTACGGCTCCGGTGCTGATTCAGTCGACACTAACGCCGGGAAAAATAAGGGTGACGGCGAGTGTGGCATTCGAGGGGGCGCAAACGCCGGTGAGTGCGGTGCTGGAACTGGAGAGTAAACCGGCTGTGCATCCTTTGATTTTCGACCCTAACGAGGGGAAACTGCTGAACTGCCGGAGTGAGGCTGAGGGGGAAGAAATTAAGGGGAAATCGGCTGCTGACCTTGAAGCTGAATGGAAGCGGAAGGCTGAAAACGACCGCCGACTGAAGGAGGTGGAACAGCAGCAGGCTGACTTTGGCGAGAAAAAGTAGGCTTTTTTAGGTAAGTAGGTGTTCAAAATTATTTTTACATTTGAATT
>FR901667.1 GCA_000437675.1 Prevotella sp. CAG:891 | reverse complement strand
AGCGTGTAACTCATTGAGCTACACGCTTTCCATTTGATATTGTATTCTTATTTCTCTATGTGCTTATTTCACTTCCTCGAAATCTGCATCCTGCACATTGTCGTTAGCACCATTAGCACCAGGTTGAGCACCGGCAGGACCCTGCTGGAAGCCGTTGGCACCAGGTTGGGCACCCGTCTGCTGATACATCTGTGCGCTAGCAGTTTGCCATGCATTGTTCAGTTCAGCTTTGGCTGCGTCAATAGCTGCGAGGTCCTGAGCCTTGTGAGCATCTTTCAACTTGGCAAGAGCTGCTTCAATTTGCTGTTTGTGATCAGCAGGAAGTTTGTCGCCAAGTTCTTTGAGTTGGTTCTCGGTCTGGAAAATCATTGAGTCAGCCTCGTTGATTTTGTCCACGCGTTCACGTTCTTTCTGGTCAGCCTCAGCATTGGCCTGAGCCTCTGCCTTCATGCGGTTGATTTCGTCCTCGCTCAAACCGCTTGATGCTTCGATACGGATGGTTTGTTCCTTACCAGTTGCCTTATCCTTAGCTGATACTTTCAAAATACCGTTGGCATCGATGTCGAAGGTTACCTCAATCTGAGGAACACCACGACGAGCGGGAGCAATACCGGCTAAGTTGAAACGACCAATGCTCTTGTTGTCGCGAGCAAACTGACGTTCACCCTGTAATACGTGAATGGTTACTTCGGGCTGGTTATCCTCGGCAGTTGAGAACACCTGACTCTTCTTGCAAGGAATAGTGGCGTTTGCATCAATCAACTTGGTCATTACACCACCCAAGGTTTCGATACCCAATGAAAGCGGAGTTACGTCGAGCAATACGATGTCGCCTACACCCTGTTCCTTGTTCAAGATGGCACCCTGAATAGCAGCACCAACAGCTACAACTTCGTCGGGGTTAACACCCTTAGAAGGAGCCTTGCCAAAGAACTTTTCTACCAATTCCTGTACGGCGGGAATACGAGTTGAACCACCTACAAGGATTACTTCATCGATGTCGCCAGTAGACAAGCCGGCACCCTTCAGAGCTGCTTCGCACGGAGCTTTGCAAGCTTCGATTAAGCCGTGAGCCAAAGCTTCGAACTTAGCACGGGTAAGCGTCTTAACCAAGTGCTTGGGCACACCGCCAACAGGCATGATGTAAGGCAGGTTGATTTCAGTGCTGGTTGAGCTTGAAAGTTCAATCTTAGCCTTTTCAGCAGCTTCTTTCAAGCGCTGCATAGCCATGGGGTCGGCCGTGAGGTCAGCACCTTCGTCGTTCTTGAACTCCTGAACCAACCAGTCGATAATTACGTGGTCGAAATCGTCACCACCGAGGTGAGTATCACCATTGGTTGAGAGCACTTCGAATACACCGCCACCGAATTCAAGGATTGAGATATCGAACGTACCACCACCCAAGTCGAACACGGCAATCTTCATGTCCTTGTTGGCCTTGTCAATACCGTAAGCCAAAGCTGCGGCAGTAGGTTCGTTAACGATACGCTTTACTTCAAGACCAGCAATCTGTCCGGCTTCTTTCGTTGCCTGACGCTGTGAGTCAGAGAAGTAAGCAGGCACCGTGATAACGGCTTCAGTTACTTCCTGGCCTAAGTAATCTTCGGCCGTCTTCTTCATTTTCTGAAGCACCATAGCCGAAATTTCCTGCGGAGTGTATTGACGGCCGTCCACCTCAACACGTGCAGTATTGTTTTCGCCACGTACCACTTTGTAAGGCACACGGGCAATTTCTTTCTGTACCTGATCGTAGGTTTCACCCATGTAGCGCTTGATTGAGTAAATCGTGCGCAAGGGGTTCGTCACAGCCTGACGCTTTGCGGGATCGCCCACCTTACGTTCGCCACCTTCAACAAAGGCTACGATTGAAGGAGTGGTGCGCTTACCTTCGCTGTTAGCAATAACGGTAGGTTCGTTACCTTCGAACACTGAAACGCATGAGTTAGTAGTTCCTAAGTCAATACCAATAATCTTTCCCATGATTGTATATATTTTTTATTTGTTACTAATGAAAGGTTTTCTGTACGTTTTAGCCGTACGCCCTATATCTAGCAAGAAGCGTGCCAAAGTTTTTCAGTCGTAAAAAAAATATTTTCTGCCATTTTGTCAGTTTTTTATTTCCTTCACTGCATCTAGGGTTGTCAACTGACGCAGCACACACTGACGAATTGGGTTTAAAACAGGGAAATTCAGACAATAACCTACACTTTATGATTGGATAAGCGTAAAGGTGTGTAAGCCATTGTCAAAGGAATAGGCAATAGTCAGCCCGTAGCGTTTGCAAATGGCATCGACCATAGCCAGTCCTAATCCGGTCGACGTTTGTCGGTTCTTGGTATGATAGAAACGTTGAAAAATGAGCGAGACGTCAAGCGGCTGCGATTCTCCGGTATTCGCAATGCGCAAACTGTCGGTTGTAGCTGTAATGTGTATCTGCCCGCCCTGTACATTATGGGCATAGGCATTTTTCAGCAGATTAGCCACGAGCATGGAGGCCAGGTTCTCGTCCATATTGAGCACAAAGGGCTTTCGGTCGTGTAGTTCAACCCTTACATCCTGCGAGGCATACACAGCCTGATAGTCTGTTAGCAAGCGTTCGGTTATCATCGTCAGATTTTGCGGTTCATTGGCACTGAAATGTCCGTTTTCAATTCTGCAAAGCATCAGCAGCAATTTGTTCAGGCGCGACAGCTGTTGCAGTGTTTGCCGCACTTTGATTAAATCGCCCATTTGCTGTTCGTTCAGCCCCTCATCATCGAGCAGCATTTCAATGCGGTTCTGACACACGGCGATGGGGGTTTGCATTTCGTGCGACGCATTCCCCACAAACACTTTCTGTTGTTCGTACAGCTGTTCGATGCGATGCATACTCCGTTCTGTAGTTTCGTTCAGTTTTCTGAACTCCCGGATTTTCGTCGGGTTATTCAGCGGTTCATTAGTCTGTCCCAGCCTATAGCGATCGAGCCAGCCGAGCAATTTATTCAGTGGCTTCATGCTTCGTTTCAGCCCCCACAGGTTCACCAGCTTGATGCTAATTATCAGTATTACGTAGAGCAATCCTATCCAAAAAGCGATGGCCCCTCGCAAATCCGATTTATCAATGTTCGGGGTAGCCACTGTCAGTTCATTGTAATGTCCGTCGGCACGCATATATATATAGGTAAGCACGCGTGCCGGTTCCGTTTCGTTTTTCGAAGTCAAAAAAATGTCGCGATCGGCATAGCGCACACTCGAAGTTGTTTTAGCATACGCATCACTGACCTCGCGCAAGAAGTAAAAGTTATTCGTTCCGTTGGCACTACGTGGCAAATCCTCGCCTCGCAGCGACCGAAGAATAATCATTTCGGCATAATCCTCGAGCGAATCGTCCACTTCGTCGTTCACCTCGTCCATCATGGCTATATAGAACAACACCGACCAAAAAGTGAGCAGTGCGGTGGCCATAAGCGTCAGTCTGAAAGTAACTACATGTAACAGGCGCATAACATCCGATTTTTAGTCAAGTTTCCATTTTCTTTAAGTAGAAGCTGAAATACAGCAACAGGTGTGCACGTCAACCCTTCGGCTTGCGAAAGGGTTGCGGCACACCTATTTACAAAGTTAACCAAAAAGATGAATCGTCGGACAAACGACCATGCAATAATTTAAGGCTTGATGTATTTCAACACATATCGGCCCTGCTTTTTACAGATATAAAAAGGAAGATTATCGCTGTCGTTTTTAGTCAATCCGTAAGCCATCAGAAGTTCATCGGGATGCTCTGGTGCAAGTTCATAGCGTATATCGACCTTACCCGTTTTGCGAGCTATTTTTATGAACTCATACGTATCGCTTTCGTCTGTTTTTCCGGGCTGTCCGGTTCTAAGCAAACAGTTGATATACTTGTCATCGAGCGTCACCTGCTCAATGGTTTTCGAAAAATAGGGCACGAAAGCCAGCAAATACTCATCAAGGTGGGCTTCGAGCAATGCCTTATCGCCTTTTGGGGGCAATCCGGGGTCGAACACGCGATAGGTTTTCAATGTGTTTTCGGGTGCATCGTCCGCAGTCAGGTAGAGCGTTCCGGCCAACTGATTGCCATACACAAATTTTCCGTTGTGCGTATCGGCTACCAAATTTGAATACCAATATCCGGAGCGCGTCTGTCGGAACACATCTTCCAGTTGTCCGAAGCGTTTGGTGATTTTTCCGGTTGCCAATTCCATTTCCAAGGCATACGGATTGCTTTGATTGTAGAAACCATCCATTGCCGGGTCGGTCAATGGGTTTCCCCATTCTGATTTTTCGTCGATGATTGGCCACCTCATTTTTTGGCACGACATGGTGATGTATCCCGGTCGCAGCGGAAAGATGCGGAAGTGACACTCCATCCATTCCTCTAAATTATCATTCGCAAATTTAACGAGCGACTGCAACTTATTTCCCTGTTCATTGTAATGCAGAAAGGCGCACTCATTGTAAAAGGCCACTTCTTCGCCCGTGCCAAGCGGCGATTGCTGAATAAACACATTGGGCAGGGAATACGACATTGTGACATTTCCATCGGCCGCAAATATGGCATCAAGCGGAATGTAACGAAACAGCGACTTGTAACCGTTGTACTCGGCCGGTGGAAGCGTCACAAAGGTATCGCGCCGGGCACTGTCTACTTCGATAAAGTTTTGCATCCGATACACTCCATCTCCACCTTCAATCAGGTGTAAGGCTCCGTTACACATTTTGTCGAGCATCAGCAGTTCCTTTCCCTTTACAATGGGGTGATTGCGAAGGTGTCCCGGAAAATACCCTTTGGTATCCAGTTCATGAGCCGTATATTTCAGTTTTTCGGTCGTATGAGTCTTCTTTTGTTCACTGCGTTGTTGGCGTTTAAAGTCTACGGCTTCCTGATCGTAAACATGGAAGGGCAGCGGCTTGGTTTCGGCCAGAAAATCCCGAAAGAATGCTTCAGTCACCGACGAATAGTCACCCCCAGTCACCATGCGACCTTCGTTCACAGCAATTCGAGCTATCAGCAAACCCTGCAACGTGCCCATTGAGGTACTGAAAATGTCGTTAAACGTACCCACTGAATCCACCAGCCGGTAGTCCTCGCCAAAATGCTGTCTATCCAAATAGGTTTGCGTGGCTTGTACATCCGGGTGCCAGGCTACAAGCAGCACGCGCTCTTTGCCGTTTACTCTCTTCAGTCTTTCGATGGCCGGTTTGATTATCGATTCACACCGGGGGCATGCCGTCGGAATCATGAAGAATACGGTCACGCTGTCTTCGCCCGACAGGACCGGACTTATGTAATTGCGCAATAGCTGCTCGGTTCCCGGACGCTGCGACATACGGATATCGTCGCTTTCAATCATATACCGGTAAGCACTTTCTTCCTGACCGAATGCACTCACTACCCCACTTCCGCAAAGACAGAATGCAACAATTTTCAACAAAAAATTTTTCACTGTGCTTTATAATTTAAACAAACAAATGGAATGCAAAAGATGTATTATCCGCACACCAAATCTATCAATATGTATAAGTAGGTATTCAAAAAGGTATCCTTTCTTATTTAGCTTCTTCTTTTTCCAATCCTCTAACTACACGCAAGTTGCTGTATAGCGACTCTTTCGTTTTTATTTTCTGAAATTCTTCCTCAGGAAAATCTTTCGGAACGCGCCATAACATGATGGGAGATGCGTCCTTGGCAGTCTGATTAGAAAATGTAGTTGACAACGATTTCTTCTTGTCAGTGGTGATTGGCCCGTCTGTTGGAGAAATAAGTTTAATTTCTGCGCAAACTCTAGTGCATTTACCCGAGCAAGGATTAAAAGGTGTATTACCAGCTTTTGAACCATAATATTTACCAGGCTTCCAATCATAGTTAAATGTAGGAAAAGTGGTAGTATGAGCATCTACAGAAAGTAGATAAGAGAATAAAGCGGCTAAACTAAAAAAGATTTTTTTCATGTTGTCAATGATTTAATTTGTTCATACTTTTCTGAATTCACGGTTTTTATCTATTCAGTCATGAAACTATTTAATGCAATAAATTCATTTACATATACATGAAGGCGACTGTCTCCTCCACATATATGATCAGGTAAACAACGATAAAGCGTGACTATTATGCAGTTTACCCCAAATCCAAACTTAAACGGCCATTTTTTATTTAGACGATGCAAATATAAGGATATAGTTTTCATATGTAAAAAATACTATTAAAATATCTAAATATTCAATTTTTTACTATATTATGTACAGATTTACCCATATAATAGAGTATAATAAAAGCATTTTACATCTATTAAAAACAAAATGTCATATTCAAATATTACTTCAAACGCATCACACCAGTTTATAACCAAAACCATACACGGTTTTGATTTCCAGTTCGGCACCAGCTTCTTTCAGTTTTTTGCGCAGGTTTTTGAGCTGGGCGTAAATAAAGTCGAATTTGTCGGCCTGATCGATAGAGTCGCCCCACACGGCTTCGGCCAATATGCTCTTTTCGATCAGGCGGTTCGGGCGGTTCATGAAGTAAACCAGGATGTCGTATTCCTTACGGCTAAGGTCTATCAGTTTACCGTCCACCTCCACCTTGAAGCTGTCGGGGTGTACACACACGTTGGCATATTTCAACAAGGCTTCGCCATCGCGCTGTTTGCGGCGCAACACGCTCTTAAGGCGGGCGTGCAGTTCGGCCAGGTGGAAGGGTTTGGGCAGGTAGTCGTCGGCACCCAAATCCAGTCCGGTCACCTTGTCCTCAATCGAATCCTTGGCCGAAAGGATAATGACATTGGGCATACGGTGACCTTCCTTTTGCAAGTCGCGCAAAAGGTCGAGTCCGTTGCCATCGGGCAGCATGATGTCGAGCAAAATGCAGTCGTATTCGTACATCAGGGCTTTTTGCCGTGCTGCCTTGTAAGTGTCGGCAGTTTCCACAAGGTAGCGTTCTTTCAACAAGGAGCGTTCGGTTATTTCGCGCAAATCGGCATCGTCTTCAACTATAAGTATTTTCATGGAGCAATTATTTTTCGTTTGGATGCAAAGGCCGAAAACAAATTAAGCACTTACTTAAGTATTCGGGCCGCGCAGTTTTCAGTCAGTTCATGGGCTACAGCCTAAACAAAAGTAGTTATTTATTCTAAACAGAAAGCCTAATCCCATAAAAAACTTGTAATTTTGCAGCCGCCAAGCGCAATACCACGCCTTGTCCGACCGTAAGGCGACGGGCTTCCTTGCGCTTCGAGTGCTTGATAAACCTCGTAAAAAACAAGAATATTTTATGTCAAAAACTTTACTGACAGGCCCTCAAAGGCCGATGGTCAGCATTCCGTTTATGCTCCTCGGAATGCTGTTCTGCGTATGCTTAATTGCAGCTAACTTGCTCGAAACAAAGCAAGTGACGTTAGGTCCGCTCGACCTGACAGCCGGACTCATTGTTTTTCCGGTTTCGTACATTATCAACGACTGCTTGGTCGAAGTATGGGGCTACCGCCGTACCCGCCTGATTATTTGGTTAGGCTTTTTCATGAATTTTCTTTTTGTGCTCTTTGGTTTGGCAGCCGATGCCTTGCCGGGTGCTCCCTATTGGCAGGGCGAACAGGGTTTTCACGAAATGTTCGGCTTGGCACCGCGCATTGCCGGCGCTTCGTTTCTGGCCTTTCTGGTAGGTTCGTTCCTCAACGCCTACGTGATGAGCCGCATGAAGTTGCAGGCCAAAAACGGCGAACACTTTTCGCTGCGTGCCATTGCATCGACTGTGGTGGGCGAAACGGCCGACTCGCTGGTGTTCTTTCCGCTGGCCTTGGGGGGTGTGGTGCCCTGGAGCGTCATGCCGTTGCTCATGGTCAATCAGGTGGTGCTGAAAACCGTGTATGAAATCATTGCCCTGCCACTAACCATCCGCATCGTGCGCAAACTCAAAAAGTTCGAAGGCGCCGATGCCTACGACAGTCACATTTCTTACAGCCCCTGGAAAATTCTGGATTTATAAATTAGCAAAAAGTAATTCGTATGATAACGCCTATACTCAACAAGCCGAGCCGCGCATGACACCGCCTATCCTCAACAAGCCGAGCCGCTCACTGGGGGTGTTCAGCGGCGGCCAAGACTCTACTACCTGCCTGTTCTGGGCCAAAAAGCATTTTACCGAAGTATATGCCCTCAGCTTTGTTTACGGACAAAAGCATGTTCGCGAGGTGGAACTGGCACGCCAAATTGCCGAAGAAGCCGGGGTGCATTTCGACGTGATGGATGTAAGCTTCATCAGCCAGTTGGCGCACAACTCGCTCACCGACACGTCTATCCCCATGGACAGCGAAAAGCCTGCCGACGGTGTACCCAATACTTTTGTACCGGGACGCAACCTATTCTTTCTGAGCATTGCGGCAGTGTATGCACGCGAACATGGCATCAAACACTTGGTTACCGGGGTTTCGCAAACGGACTTTTCGGGCTACCCCGACTGTCGCGATTCGTTTATCAAATCGCTCAACGTCACACTGAACCTGGCTATGGACGATAGTTTTGTGATTCACACACCGCTCATGTGGATTGACAAATGCCAAACGTGGGCCTTGGCCGATGAACTTGGTGTGCTCGACCTGATACGTCACCGCACACTCACTTGCTACAACGGTATCGTGGGCGACGGCTGCGGACACTGCCCGGCTTGCACGCTGCGCCGCGAAGGACTGGAGGCTTACTTAAAACTGAAAGAAAAACAGCCGGAAAGTAAATAGCTACTCCGACTGCTTGAATACGAACATAAGTTGACGTTGAAAGCTATTTGCATGTTCAACGTCAACGTAACAACTTCACCTACTTTTTTTCTACACCTATCATGCTCAAAACCAGTATTGCCTACTTTTCGCCCACTCACACCTCGCGCAACATTGCACGGGCTGTGGCTAAGGGTTATTCCAAACGAATAGCCAAAGAACTCGATGCCACCCTTACGCCGCTTGCTCCAACGGAATTTGCTCCGACAGATTTGCTCATTGTGAGCGTGCCGGTATATGGCAGTGCTGTGGCTCCCATTGCCCTGAAACGCTTAGACCAACTGCGGGGCAACAACACGCCGGCTGTAGCGATTGTGCTCTATGGCAACCGCGACTTTGGTCATGCCCCCACTCAGTTGGCTGATTTCCTGAAGGAACGCGGATTTTGCGTGGTGGGTGCGGCTGCATACGTGGGTGAACACTCGTACAGCACGCCCGAACGTCCCATTGCAGCCGGACGCCCGAACCACAGCGACTTGAACGAGGCTCTGAACTTTGGCTTGGCTATTCGCGAAAAAATGGAGCAGCATTCCGAACCTCTGGCTGTTGACTGTTCGCAACTGAAATGTCCGCCGAGCAACTGGCTGAGCAAACTGCGCTTCATTGCCTTCGTGCTGTCGTATCGCCGTCGCATGAAAAAGCATCCGGTTAAAATTGTTCCGGTTACGAACGAAGCTGTCTGTACGCAATGCGGAGCTTGCGCACGCATCTGCCCCACGGGGGCTATCAGTGCTGACAGCCTAACCGAAACCGATGCGTCGAAGTGCATAAAATGTGCGGCTTGTGTAAAGGGTTGTCCGCAGCACGCCCGCAAGCTCAACACGCCCTTTGCGGCTCCTTTGGCGCGTAACTTTAAGCAGCCAAAACCTAATGTCAGCTTGATTTAAACGTAAGCTCAAAGCCGCAATCATCTCATTTCCATTTTCCATACTCATCAAAAAACTTAGCCCTATGCGCGAAGATTTAAAGCTTGAAGCTCTCGGCCGCAAAACCGAATACAAGAGTGACTACGCTCCCGAAGTTCTTGAAACTTTCGAAAACAAACACCCTGGCAACGATTACTGGGTGCGCTTTAACTGCCCGGAATTTACAAGCCTCTGCCCTATTACCGGACAGCCCGACTTTGCCGAAATTCGCATTGCCTACCTACCCGACCACTTGATGGTAGAAAGCAAAAGTTTGAAACTCTATTTGTTCAGTTTCCGTAATCACGGTGATTTTCATGAAGACTGTGTGAACATTATCATGAAGGACTTGATTAAACTCATGAATCCCAAATACATTGAGGTGACGGGACTGTTTACCCCTCGTGGCGGCATCAGCATTTACCCGTACGCCAACTATGGCCGTCCGGACACAAAATACGAGGAATTGGCCGCTTACCGCTTACAACAGCACGACTTGTAGGCTGTCTGCTTCAAAGTTTTTATTCATTCTTCAACAGGTGTTGCTTGCGGGCAGCACCTGTTTTTTTTATTGTGTGTTTGCCTACAAAAATGCGGTGCACACCCCTGATAGTATTAGCCTTTATGATTACCTTTGCTAATACTTACAGCTCCCTTCGTTTTATTTTTTTTCTTGAATTTTGTTACAAAAAGCATTTATCTGCGTTATCTTAGTAAAACAACTCAATCACTCACATGGCTTACCCTCCAGACAATAATCCACTACTCGCTGCCTTTCAAAGGCTACGCAAAGGACTGCTCCGAATGGCTACCGGCCTGACGGGCTGTGCTGATGATGCAGAAGATGCTCTGCAAGATGCCTTTGTGAAAATGTGGACCAAACGTACTGACATTCACACAGCAGACGAGGCCGCTGCCATGCTGACCGTTGCGGTGAAGCATTTAAGTATTGACCGAATCAGACGAAGGCAAACAGCGCCGCTTGTTGAACTGACTGAATGCTACCGCAATGACTGCGAACCAGCAGATGAAAGCAAAGAGGATACGCAAATTAAGTACAACGAAGTGATGCAACTGATTCGAACACGACTCACTCCTCTGCAACAGCAAATTATTCACTTGCGCGACTACCGGGAAAAGTCGTACGATGACATTGCATACGAACTGAATATGCAACCGACAGCTGTCAGAATGCAACTGTCGAGAGCACGAAAAACCATACGCGATATTTACCGAGAACTACATGCCAACGACTAAAAACTTCCTGACTATGAACAAATCATTGCCTCAAATACTTACTGCCGAACAAGCCCGGCAACTGATACAGCGCTACTTTGATGCTGAAACCTCGGAACAGGAAGAGGCCGCACTGAAACAATTCATTGCATCGCCTGAAGGGGCCGACGCTCAGTTCAACGAGGTGCGTGCGGTTATGGGTGTAGCTATTTGCGATGCACTGGTTTTCCCAAAAACCAACTTGCCCGACCGGACAATTCGACTTACAACACGCAGAAAACGCTTCACCCTAACGAGTCGGCACGTATGGCAACGTGCTGCTACTATTTGCATGCCGCTGCTGCTGGCCGGAGGTATCGCACTCACAGGATATATTCACCAACAAAATAACCGATGTGTGGCTTACATTCATGGCAAAAAGGTGACCAATACCTCACAGGTGGAACAGGCCATGCACGAAGCACTGACCGACATCAGCCGACCGCACGATGCACCGGGCTTTGAGGAACAAATGTCGCAGATGTTTTGTCCCACGGAATAAACTGATTGGATAACAACAACGATGCTTCATTAAAAACGTGTCTTTTTACTTTTCTTTAAAATCACAATGCCAATTCTCATTGCTTTATGCCATGAAACATTCACTCATTCTTATGCTATGCCTGCTCTGTTTCGGCTCTCTCCCCCTTTCAGCTCAAAAGGATCTGCAGATAGGCAAATTCTTTGACAGTTCCTATGGGAAAAGAAAGGATGCTACCGAAACGCTGATTAAGGGCAAACAACTTAAACCCTACAAACTGTCGCTATTTCGCAGCCTGACGTTGCCAGTTCATGCGGTAAACATCGCTGAATTGGAAAAAGCTATCAAAACCGATACCAAAGAGGCCATTGACAAGGAGGCTGGGAGCAAAGGTGCACGACTTTATTATGGTTTTTACCAACTACGGCCAATAGATAAAACCCGACGTTACTTGTTCTTCCGAAACAATTCGCTGAACTCTACGACTTCCAGACAAAACACGCTTACGCTCATTTATATGCAAGGATCGGCCACGCTCGACGAATTAAAAAGCAAATTTGCCAAATAAGCTGATGTTGAAGGTTACTTTTAGAACATCTGCTGAACTTACTCACTGATTAAATTTCAATACAGATAGACTATGAAAGATCTGCTTTTCATCTTTTGCAGCCTCATGTGCCTCACGGCATCGGCTCAATCACAACCGACGGTTGTCAATGACACCGTGCATAAAGTAATTCGCCCCGACAGCATTATCGTTACAAGCAATGCTGCGGGCTCTGAAACGAGTTTTTATATTTATGGTCGCGAAGGTGAACCGGGGTATCGCTACAATCACACCATCAGTTCGAACGACGAAATGAATGCCTCGATCAATGAGCATGCCACAAAATGGGACTTTTCGCTCGCACTTCCCTTTAAAAAAACAAAGAACAATACAAAATATACATTCCAAATGATTTCGGGGCTGCGCCTGGGTGCAACTATTCCTTTGCAACGCACCAATCAGTTCAACGCCAAAGTGGGATTGCACGCTGGCTTCAACATTTTTGAACTGATTACACAGTTGCCACGCAAAAACCACGCACTCATTGCCGGATTGGGCTTCGAAGCTGATTGTTTCAAGCAGCGCAAAGGTCTGCAGTGGATTAAGCAGAACTCACACTTAAGCACCCTGCCCTTTGCTGACGAAAGCACACACCGACGTTCGCGACTGTTTACTTACTCATTAGGCTTGCAGCTGGGTTATCAGTACAGCACGAAAAAAACAGAAATGCGCCTGATGGTAATTCCGGAATTTTATCCGAAAATGCTAGTCAAAAATCGCTACAATATAGGCAATCAACACATCACCGACCGCTACCGCCACATTGACCGACGCCCCTTCGGCGTAAGTTTCCGCTTCGATGTAGCTTCCAAAGAATGGGGAGGATTGTATGTGCTTTACAGTCCGCTGAAGCGTTCCACTTCGCCTGTTGCCCCCAACTTTAATTCACTTTCCATTGGTTACACATTCTAACACCCTTTCTAACCATGCTACGTTTTTACACTTTAATCATCGCATCACTAAGTTGTTGGCAACTGGTTACGGCACAAGAGCAAACGGATTCTGTCCTTGTAAGTGATACGTCGGCCAACAATGCCACACGCCATATTGATAATGACAGTTCACTGACCGATGCCGAAAAGGATTGCCACATGCTCTCTTTAACAGACATCAAGAAAAAAACAAAATGCCACTTGGGCAAACGTAAATCTAAATTCTACTTTGGCGACTTTCACATCGGTTTCGTGCAGGCCATCGATGCGCCCAAAGCCATGGACATTGACATGGGGTCATCCATTGAAGTGGGATTTACACCTCTAACCTACCGCTGGTACACGCGCAACCGCAAACAGTACTTCAGCATGGGGCTGGGAGTAAACTGGCGCAACTTCAGAATGACGGGACGTTCGCGTTTCGACAAGGACACCAACGCAAATCTCATTATCAGCCCATATCCTGAAGAAGTGAGCGAAATCGGCAGTTCGCGCATCAAGGTATTTAGCATCAGCGTTCCGTTCACTTACGCTTTCCACCTTGGCAACCAGTGGAAAGTGGGACTTTCAGCAACCTTGAACTTCAATACCTTTGCTTCTATCGAAACTCAATACCGCATAGTCGATACTGAACTAGTGCCAAACGAAACGGTAGTACATCACGTTAAAGAAGGTGACTCGCACATTCACCACCAGCCGGTGTCGGTAGACTTCGGAGTCCTACTCAACTGGCGTTGGCTAGGTGTGTATGCCAAATACAGTCCGTGCAAGGTGCTGAACACTGATTTCGGTCCATCGTTCACGCCTTTAACCGTGGGATTCAGCATTGGTTTTTAATACTAACAGAAAGTGACGCAAATGCAGCAACTTGAATAGGTTGCACATTTGCGTCACTTTTTTTATTTCTAAAAAGGGGAGGTTATTCTATCACTACCTCGTCGGTAAAAACCCAGCCGCCAAAGGCTGAAGGTTCGGCTTGCCTTCTTTGATAACAGTTATATACCAAACACGAATGCGTACATAAGGCAACAGAATTTTGCCCAATGCTAAGTTCCCAAAACCCCAATTCTTTAATAAACAAAACTTTGGAAAACTCATTCATTTTCTCTATTTTTGCATGCGTAACATCATTACTCCTTCGTATTACAAATCTATTGTATGTTACTTTCCATCACCCATTTTGAGGATGGAATTTGCTCATCTATAAATAAAAACAACAAACCGTGAAAATAATTTCTGAAAACTTAATACGCTCTTTAGGTATTTCGGCCAAAGAGTGTGTCGCATGGATTTATGAAAGTTTTGCAATGAAAGCTGAAGCACAACTCCCCGCAAAAATAAGTGTGCATCCTGCTGAATATGACTTCTTTACCTCTATGCCTTGTCTACTGCCACAAAAAAAGGAGAATAAAAATGCGAACAGATATTTTGTATTAAAGAAGTACATCGCATAGAAGGAGCTGTTCCCTCACTTGGCAGCGACATGTTACTTTACAATGCAAACAATGGAAAACTGCTTGCACTCGTTGATTGTGATTGGATTACAACCATGCGTACCGGAGCCGTGGCAGCTGTTTCGGCTAAGGCTCTTCGTAAAACCAATGCACATGTTTACGGCTTTGTAGGCTTAGGTAACACCGCGCGAGCCACGATGCTCTGCGTACTTGAAGCAGAACCAGAAAAGCATTTCGACGTTAAATTGCTCCGATATAAAAACCAAGCTGAACTATTCATTGAACGATTCAAAAACTATGATAATGTGTCGTTCGAAATCGTGGATGACATCAACGAAATGGCTCGTTCAGTTGATGTGTTTTTCAGTTGCATCACCAGTGCAAACGGACTGCTTGTTGAGGACGAAAAAACATTTCAACCCGGGGTAACAGTTATACCTGTTCATATGAGAGGATTACAAAATTGTGATGTCACTTTTGACCGTGTTTTTGGCGATGACACCGACCACGTCAAGGGCTTTAAGTTCTTCCCACAGTTCAACGACTATAACGAAATTGGCGAAGTGCTTGCAGGACGTGATCCGGGAAGAAAATCTGAGGAACAAAGGATAATTGACTATAATTACGGCCTTGCACTCCATGATGTAGTTTATGCTTCGAAAATATATGATTTGATTGAAAATAAAGAAGTTCCCAACGTCAAAATCGTAAAAGAAACTGAAAAGTTCTGGATTTAATAGCAAATAAACGCCAATGTGTCAACTTTAAATAGTTACTACATTGACGTTTATTTTTTTACAGACATAAAGCATTTATTCTATCATCACCTCGTCGGTAAATACCCAGCCGCCAAAGGCTGAAGGTTCGGCTTGCACGCGCACATAGCGTGCTTCGGTGGCTGTTCCTTTCCAAGAACAGGTGCGCACATCGGGCAACACGGTTTTGGCCGATTCATAACTCGTACGCGCTACTTCGGTGAATTGCTGCCCATCGGCCGATACGGAAACAATAAACGCAGAGGGGAAGAATATTTCGGGACCGCACGACTGCATGAAGTCGCACGCAACGCGGCTGACTGACTGCACCGAACCCAAATCGACCACTACATCGAAACGCTTGCCTTTGATAAAGCCTTGCCAACGTCCGTCGTTGTTGGCCCAACCGCCACGCAAACCATCGGTCAATGCTCCGTCGCCACCGGCGAGGTAATAAGGATGGGCAGGCAAATTATATTGCACCTTGGCACCAACAGCCTTGTGCTTCCCGGGCTGCAAGGCTTCGGGGCGTTCGCCACGTTCATTCTTTAAATCAAAGGCATGGATACCCTTGCGCTGCAAAACGTCTACTTCACGTTCAGCACGCTGACGAAAGTCGGCATAATCCTTTTGCCCAGTGCCGTTCCACCCTATTTCTGCCAAGGCTAATACACGCGGATAAAGCATATATTCAGCCTGCTCGGGCGTGGGCACGTATTCTGTCCACAAATTTCCTTGCACCCCTTTCACCCGTTTGCATTCATCGGGCGTAAGGTTTTGCAAGGGGTCGTAAGCATACACTTTTTGCAGAGGCAGATAGCCGCCAATGGCTTCAGGCTGGGTGGGCGGTGCATCCTGATAGCTGTCGAGATAACAATAGGCACCGGGCGAAAGCACCACGTCGCACCCCTTGCGAATGGCTTCGCCTGCCTTGTCCGTACCGCGCCACACCATCACGGCAGTGCCTTGGGGCAGAGAGTCGGCAATGATTTCATCCCACCCCAACATTTGGCGTCCATGCGATTGCAAGAACTTGCCCATACGGTTAATCAGATAGGTTTGCAAACCATCTACGTGGTCGATACCCAATTTTTGCATCAAAGCCTGACAGCGCGGACACTTTGGCCACGATGCCTTGCCGGCCTCATCACCGCCTACATGGATATAGGTGGAGGGAAACACTTCCATCACTTCGGTCAGCACATTTTCCAAAAAAGTATAGGTTGCTTCGTTGCCGGGACAGAAGTCGGCCTGTTTGTAAGGTTCGTGTGTACACGAGAGTTCGGGATAGGCTGTGAGCACTTCTTCCGAATGGGCCGGCATCTCAATTTCGGGCACAAGGGTGATGCCTCGTTGCTGTGCATAGTCATTGAGTGCGCGCAATTCATCCTGGGTGTAATATCCCCCGTAGGCCCCGGGTGTACCTTCAGCAGCATAGTGTCGTTGGCCGTTGTTCCACCAGGTTTTCCATAACGAATCAGTGCGCCAGGCTGCCAGCGAGGTAAGAAGCGGATAGCGTTTGATTTCCATTCGCCATCCGGCAGCATCGGTCAGGTGCAGATGGAGCCGGTTTATTTTGTAACGGGCTAACGCATCAATTTGCTTTTTCAAAAAGTCGATACTGAAAAAATGGCGGCTCACGTCAATCATCACGCCGCGCCATGCAAAGGCGGGACTGTCGGTCACGGTGCAGCAGGCTATTCCGCGCCGGGTAACAAGCTGATTAAGCGTCTGAGCGGCTCGCATAAAACCTTCATGCCCCTTGGCTGTGATGAGTATGCTGTCGGCACTTACTTGCAAACGGTATGCTTCGGCCGAGGGCAACGATTTGTCGAGCTGGTAACGCACATAACGATGGGTTGAGGCGTGGGGCATACGGGCGGCTGCAGGTTGCAAAACGTCGTAAAAATTGAGCGCGGCATTGCCTGCAGCATTGTCAATGCGGAAGGGTTTATCAATGCGGAAACTGCCTTTCTGCATCACTGCTTGCTGCGGCTTGGGCAAGAGCGTCTGCGCGCCAAGTGGGGCAAAAGGCAAAGTGAACAGGGCGAGGATATAACTAAGGGGTCGTTTCATAAAAACAAATGAAATATTACTGCCTTTCGGAATAAGCAGCAAATGGGTTTTAAACGTGAAAGAGCTACAGAATGCTGCCCATCCACAAACGAATGACAAGCAGTGTAGAACCTACGATTTTTGTGTAAATGTGTGAACTACCGCTAAACTAAAGATTTAGCGGCTTCGGAGATACCAAT
>FR901666.1 GCA_000437675.1 Prevotella sp. CAG:891 | reverse complement strand
TCGCAAAAATGGGCTTTTTAAGGGACGACTAAGTAGATATTGAATCAATGTCAATACCTACCAACAAAAACACGGATGGTACGAGTGAGAACGCAAGGTTCTGCACACGCACAATCCGTGTTGCGTGAAAGCGGTACGGCGTATTACAATTCACACCGTACCATAAAGAGATTAGGAAAGGATGGTTACTTCTGGTAGCACTTTACGCGCTTGCCATCGTAGCCTACCGCCATGATGTAGCTGGCATTTTCACTTGAGGGGAAGAGCACATGCGTTTTGGCTGACGACATAGCAGCATCGCCCAAACCAAACACTGAAATGCGGATAAGTTTGCCCTCGGCATTGTAAGTTTCGTAAGCTACAGCACCCGGCCACTTCGTGTTGTCGACGCATACACGGTTCTCCTCGGGCGTGCATCCCGTACCTACAGTACCTTCGGCCAACTGCACTTTGTCGCGGAAGTTACGCCAGTTGTAAGCGTTGATGTAGTTCAGCGCAGCAGGAGCTTCGGCATAGTTTTTCGAAGCTACATACGCTTTGAGTTCGTCAATCATGGGCTGAGTAATGATGAGCCAGCCTCGTGAATAGTCCTCGATGAACGCTTTGACCGGTTTGAGCAGACCCGCCTTTTCGAAGAAGGGCAGGAAGTTGATTTTCGAAGCATCGCAGAAACGCTTCATCATTTCAATCTGCTGCTTGCCCGAAGTGTTGAACTTCTGTGCGTCGAAGTCAGAACGGTACGATTCAATCATACGGCCGAATGCGGTGGGCGAAGCCTTGCATTCCTCAGTGTAGAGCGTGAGCTGCCAGAAAGGAACGACCTTGACAAAGTGGTCGAAGTTGCGGCTCTTGGTGGTAATCATACCGAGGTTGTTGCCGTTTTCGTCCTGATCGTTTACTTCTACATTATTGAAAGCCGAACCATGATAGTCAGGACCATCCTGCAACTGCCACTGCACGCCTTTGCGCACCCCCTCTTCAAGGTAAGCATTGAAACGGCCGCCGCGCATCCAACTGTAGTCGTTGACACCCGACTGCTCGTCCTCGAGGCGGTGGTGTCCGTTGCCAAAGGCTGAAGTAGCACCCAGTTTGTGTTCTACCCAAGCCGAATAAATGTTGTTCGTCGTTTCACCACAGCCCGGCCACTTGAAGCCCGGTGTGATTTGGTTTACATGGCCCAATTCGTGCGCCATGCCCCAGAAGCCGAAGTTGTTCGGGTTAATCCATTCGTTGAAGCTTCCGAAAGCTGCAGCTGCACCCGTACCGTCGGCAAACATACCACCGCTTACCGGACGTGCAAACTGATGGTTCTTTGGTTCCTTGTTCATTTGCGGCAAGCCCATGATTTCGCGTTCGCGGTAAATGAGCGAGTCGTAAATGATAGCCAGTTTTTCGGCATCCTGCAACTTTACACTCTTCGCATTAGCCTTCGGCACAACCACGTGCAGACGCTGCGTGATGAAGTCGAAGTTGTCGCCAGGACCATTGGCCAGCATTTTTTGCCAGTCGGCATTTTTGTGGCGGGCAGCATCAAAGTAGCCCTGTTCCGTGGCTAAGGCAAAGTGCAATTTCACCTTCGGAGCACCCTCAGGCTGGCTGGCATAGTAAAGCACATAAGCATTACCGCGATTGGCCGCCTTGATGACGTTTGCACCATTTTTCAGCGGATAAGATGATTCGGGCTGTCCGCTGCTGGCGATGTCCTTGGCATTGCTGAAATCCTTGATACACAGGTTTACCGGATAGTCAGCACTGATGCCTTCGGCAAATACCACGATGACATCGTCCTTCTTAAAGTAAATACCCGTGGGGTTTTCGTAGGGATCGTATCCGGCACTGGTTTTCAGCTTCTGCTGCAAAGTGCCACGGTTCATGTAGCAGCTGAATTCGCCCACACGGAACTGCGTGCTGTAATTGCCCTGAAGCAGGTTGTAGGCCAGTTGGCGGAGGTAAGGATGGCCAATTTTTACCAAGTCGGCTTCGGAAGATATGCCCTTGAGCGAAGTGCAAAGCGCATCGGCAAAGTATTCGCTGAGGCCCGCTGTAAGTGAAGCGTTGTATTGGTAAAAAGCCATTTCGGCACACGATACAAAGTTTTTGCTGCCATCATTGCCTGCAGTGTTCACCTGGATGCGCACCTTCTTTACCTGGTCGATACCCTTTTCACCCAACAGAATGGTAGAAGATGAATTCTTCTTTTCACAATCGGCTTTAGCCACAGATTTCCATTCGTTCGGTTTGTCGGCTGTAGCCACAAATACTTCGACCTCGCCAAATGTGCCGTTGGGGCTGCCGGTACGCGGTGTGTAAACCAAGTAGTCAATGTGAGCAGCTTCCTTGAGCGTATAGGTCAGGTTTTGCGGCAGCGAGCAACCACCCCACGACGAGTGGTAAATGGTAGAAGGATCGCCGTCGTAACTCAGTTCGATGCCCTCGCCCGGCTGTTCAGATTCAGCTGTAGCCGAAGCGATAGGCAACATGATGTCGGCCATCGATGCTGCAGAAGTGTTGGGCAACTGACGGATTACGAGAGGACGGCTGATTTTGCCATCGGCACTTTTCAACGTGAAATGAGCCAAACGCGGCTGCGTGGCATCATAATGCGGTGTGCAGAAGAAAGTATAGTTTCCGTTGGCTTCGGCGCGCGGAGTAACCCAGGTGGCATCCTTGCCGGCTTCAAGGGTAAATTTGCCAGCATTGGTTTGCAGGGCAACATTGGCAAAGGGAGTTTCGTACGGTACGTCGACGGTGTCTTTGCTCAGAAGCAGTGCCGGTGATTTTTCGGCATCGGTGGTGAGCTGAAGGCCCTGCGCAAACAGAGGCGAAGGCAGTAAGGCCATGCAAAGGCTTGCGCCGGTAAGCAGGTATTTCATGAGAATGATGTTTTGTTTGAATAGTAAAAATGTTGAAAGAACAGGCATTAAGCCACAACTACCTTGCTACCGTTGACAACATAGATGCCAGCGGGCAGGTTCAGACGGTGTGTACCAGCTTCGATGGTGCCGCGATATACGGAAGCACCGGCAGCGTTGTAGACACTGACAGCAGCGGCGCGTTCGGTTTCGATGCGCAATGCACCACGTTCGCCATATACGCTGAAACCTTCAGTTTGCGTTGTCGGAGCCTGTTCAATACCGGTGGGAGAGCCCACGGTGAAAGGTGCGGTGCGGAATTGGTAGTTGCCAGAGTTGTCCTGTACTTTCAGAACTACGCCCTTGTGCGAGGTGAGGAAAGTGATTTTGCGGCTACTTTCGGCGTAATCAGTGCCCTTAACCAACTCCTGTCCTTCGGCATTGGTCAGCGTATATTTTGCGAAAGTGCTCAGTCCCCAGCCATTCTTGTTGATATAGGGAGCGAGGTCAACCTCCTTGTTCAGCTCATAGCGTTCTCCAAAGTCGAAGTCGGTTTGGGGCTGGTAGTTTACTTTTACAGCCTGTCCGCTGATTTTCAGAGCCGGCATGGAGTTCAGGAAGAGCGCATTGTCGTTGAGGTAAACAAAACGGCAGGTGTTCTTGCACTTCACATCCCACAGCACCTCAGTCAGTTTGTTGTGGTCGGCCGAGAGCGTCTGCAACTTGGGACTTCCCTTAGAAAGGTCGAGTTTTGCCAACTGATTATGTTCTACCCATACATCTTCGAGCAAAGGCATGTTGGCCAGGGTGAGTGTTTTGATTTGGTTGTTTGCCGCACACAAACTACGCAGCATGGCATTGCCCGAGAGCGTAAGGTTGCGATACTGGTTGTCTGAAATCCACAGGGTTCTGACCTCAGAAAGCAAGGACGAGGAAATGGTAGAACTCAGTTTGTTGTGTTGCGCCACAAGGTAATGCGGTCGCGCCGTATTAGCCATGCGCAAGCCCGAAGAGCCAAGTTCATTGGCCGCTACGTTGAGGTCGGTGAGCTCAGTCAGCGTTGAACCCGCAAACGAGGTGAGGCGATTGCCCTGTAAGTCGACGCTTTGTAGTTTTGTGCATTTGGCCAAGTCCATTTTCGCCAGTTGGTTGTCTGCAGCGAGCAAGAACTTCAGTTCGGGAGCTTTAGTTACGTCGAGATTCGTGAGCGCGTTTCCCTGCAAGTAAAGTGCAGTGAGTGAACCTTCGGTGGTACTGATGGTCAAATCGGTGTGTTTCACTGTCAGGTTTTGCAGTGTGCCCGATGCCGTGAGTGTTTCGGTTTGGCCGTCGCCCCAGGTAAGGGTGAGTTTCAAGCCGGGGTTGACGGATAGTGAAATCTGTTTGCCAACTTCGAGCGCAGTGGTGAGTTTTACCTCGTCGGCTCGCACGGGGCCGGCTGCAGCAAAGAGCAACACGGAGGCCATGAGTGTGGACAATTTTTTCATAAAAGTAAAAAAGGGTATAGCAGCAAGCGCCGAAATGGCGTTTGCCTAGGTTGATGGTTAGATGTTTTCTTTGAAGTCGTCTGAACTTTTATGAATTCAAGATTATGCCTTTAATTTTGAGGCGTTTTTGGGTCTTGAAGAAGGATTGTAGCGAGCTACACGACTGATGAAAGGTCAAAAAACGGCCAAAAAGAAAGGTGAAGATTGAATTTAGAAGAGATAAATCTCCAAATCAAATCTTCGTCAGAAAAGTTTAGACGACTTCTTTAATTAGCCTATAGGGGGTTCTTTATTTCATGGAGATTTTTCAGATGAATAGTTTGATAGAATTATCTAAACTAATTTTCAATATCGACTTCTTGTAAATCATCATGTTTTGAACCACCCTTAATTGATAACGAGCACAAGGTCGTTGGCCGGACTGTAAGTTATTTTGTAACGGTAGAGCAGGCGAACCGCATCGGATTTACCAGAATGAAGGGTTCCGGTGGTGAGGTCGTAGACCGATTGGCAACGCGGACAACTGAGTTTTTCGCGTGCCGAAAAATCTAAACTACGCTGGATGAGGTCGTGCTGATAACAAGTGGGGCAAACTAGGTCGTAGGCCACGGGCTGCTGACCCATGTTGAGGTCGGGCAGAGAGGGTGTGCCGATGACAAAACCGGCTAAACATTCGGGTCGGCCGTAGGCAGCCAGGGCAGTAAGGGGATAAGTGGCGTTTTGGCCTTCGGCATCGGAAAAGTGAAAATGGGTGGTGCCGATGGTTACGCGGCAGAACATGCCGGGATTGTTGAGCGCTGTGTAAAGGGGATGAACGGCTGTGACGGGGGTGAACTTCAGAAAAGCGCGTGTAGTGGCGTAATATTCGTCGGAACATCCGGGCAACAGCATCGAAACAGCCCATAAAGACAGGGCGAAACGTAAAGCGCGAATGCGTGACCTTATTTGCATACCTATTTATAAAGAGAGAAAAGAAAAAGTCTTCGGCTGTCGGCCGGTAATATTATCAGGAAATGGCCGGCCGGAATGTAGATGCATTCTAAACCGATACGGAAAAAAGTGCGATTAGTGAGTTGGCTAACCTGTTGGTATTAGCTGTTGGGCATTCCGCTTGCAGGTAGCACTTGGATGGCAAAGGTAATTGAAAGGAAAGGTACTGCAAAGAAAATGACTCATTATTTTTAAGAAAGGGTTTAAATTCATGTTGTGTAAGTGGCGTGTTAAGAATACGGATGCTTTTCCTAAGATTAGGATGCGGCTCGGCTATGCCGAATGAAAACTTTCGTTTTCCTTTGGCATTGCACTCACCTTTCACTATCTTTGCAGCTGATTAAATAGCAACTGATAGAACCCGAGACCTTGGGATAAACTTTTAAATCTTAACAACCTAATATATTATTTACTTTGCAGGACGAGAAAATTGTGTAGCAATGAACTATGCCCGATATATTCATAACTTATTTTGAATATGGACTACGCTGAGATGCATTGTGCAAATGGAATCGTTCGGCTTATTTATTTAACCTATTTCTATGTTTCAAAAATTACTTTCTGTTTGGCTGCTTGCCTGCCTGACGTGCTTTACAGCATTGGCCGGCGAACCAGTGATTAGCAATGGCAACCAGACGACATGGTACTTTCTGCGTTTCATGAAAGGACAAAATGTGCTGGAAGCAAAAGCCAATGGCGCGGAAGTGAAAACCGCCGGATTGACAGGTGCTGATGCACAACTTTGGAAAATTGAAGGCTCGGAAGCTGAAGGCTATACGCTGACGGCGAAAAGCGGTCAGGTGCTGTATACAACCACCACACAAAAGGAAGGACGCTTTCATGCTGCTGCGCAACCTCAATCGCAAAATACGAAGTTCGTGTGGAGCACGTCGACTTGTGCAGATTATCCCGGCAGTTATGTGCTTTCGCCTAAGGCTAACACCGGCGTGTTCATGAACCAATGGGGTGGTGCCGGTAACAACATGCCCCTCGGACTTTGGAATGCACAAAATGACCCGGGCAATGCCTTTGAATTTGTGAGCTACGAAGAGTGGCAAAATTCACTGCCGAAATATGCCTTGATTCCTTATCCTAAAAAATTGACCGAGGGCGAGGGTAAACTGGAGGTGAAGTCGCTGAAAGGTTACTGCTGCGACGACGCTGCGGCTAAACGTTATACCGCCGATTGGGCTGCTCAGCTGAAACGCACCGCCGGCATTGAACTGAAGCCGACAGAAACCGCCGGAGCAAACTGCCTGACGATGACTACCGATGCCAAACTGAAGCACGAGGCCTACACGCTGAAGATTACTGCAGACAAGGGTATTCAAATTACGGCAGCCGACAGCACCGGTTTCTTTTACGCACTTCAGACGTTGAAGCAGTTGTTGCCCAATGCCATTTACGGCACAGAACTCAAGGCTGAGGCTGCATGGTCGCTGCCCTGTCTGGACATTGTAGATGAACCTCAGCTGGGTCACCGCGGTTTTATGCTCGACGTTGCCCGCCACTTCTTCTCGAAAGCCGAAGTGAAACGCGTACTCGACGTGATGGCCGCTTATAAAATGAACCGTTTTCACTGGCACCTGACCGACGATCAGGGATGGCGCGTTCAAATTCCCGAATATCCTCTGCTCACCGAAGTGGGTAGCATCCGTAAGGGTTCATTTACGAATGCCGGAGGTCCCAAAAAATTCTTCGACGACACGGAATATGGTCGCGGCATGTGGTATTCGCTCGACGATTTGCGCGAAATCGTGGCCTATGCCAAGGAACGCCAAATTGAAATTCTCCCCGAAATCGACCTGCCCGGACACATGGTGGCCGTTGTGGCATCGTATCCCGTGTTCTCATGCGATCCTTCGAAGAAATATGAAGTGCGCATTGACGGTGGTATTTCAAAGGATGTGCTGAACATTGGTAAAGACACGACGGTGACTTTCCTGAAGTGCGTACTCGGACACATTGCCGAAGTGTTCCCCTATCCGTATGTCCACATTGGTGGCGACGAATGTCCCACCGACCAGTGGGCAAACAATCCCGACTGCTTGAAGCGCGTGAAAGACAAAGGTTTGAAGGGTGTGCACGAACTGCAATCGTGGCTCGTTGAAGAATTGGGCCTTTTCCTGAAAGATAAATACAATAAAGACCTCGTGGTGTGGGACGAACTGCTGGCACACTGGACGACCGACAACAAGGTGAAGCCCGTCGTTATGGCATGGAATAGCATCGGCCACAGCGCGCAAGCCGCCGATAAAGGTTTCAAGAGCATTGTAGTGCCTTACCAGTCGCTTTACCTCGACTTTATGCAGGTGCCCGACGACCAGACTGACATCAACGAAGGTTATCAGGGAGGTTGGAGTGCTTCGCACGTCAATACCGTTGAAGAAGCCTATATGCTGAACCCCGTGGCATCGCTTCAGGGACGCGAAGACTATTGCGTAGGTGTGCAGGGTAACCTGTGGACCGAAACCTGTTCCGATTCGTTGCAACTTGAATACCAGCTCTTGCCCCGTATGCTGGCACTCAGCGAAACAGGCTGGCTCCCCGCCGCCGAAAAGGATTGGGCAGGCTTCTATCACCGCTTGCAAAGTCACGACGAGGTGCTCGGAACGATGGGTTACACTTTTGCCAAGCACTACTTTATTCCCACGCAGCGCACCGAAGCCGAAGTAGCCATCGACGAGGCACAGAGCATACTGAAAGCCTCGCTGCCGGGTAAGCCCGGTTTCCCGGCTCAGGCAGCTTTCGACAAACTTGATGAGGCCTGCAAGCAAGCCGTGGCCGATGCCAATGACGCCAATATTCAGGTTTTGCAAAAAGAAATTGCTGCTTACAAAAAGGCACCTATTACACAGCCCACAGCTGGCAAAATGTACCAGTTAGTTTCGGCTTCGACCTATTTCAAAGCCAAATATGCCGGTTCAACGGCTTATACGAACGGACGCAGCATTCGCTTCCACTACACGCCTCAAACAGAACCCGAAGAACTGTGGCAGTTTGTAGCCAAAGGTAACGACTGGCTGCTTGTAAACATGGCCGATGGCAAGCAGGTGACTTTCCCGAATGCCAATGGAGCCAACCTGACGCTGGGCGAAAACGGAACCTCAGTTCGCATTGACCTGGCTACAAAAGCTTCGGCACAGTACACTTATGTGCCCGGAGCCGTAACGATTTCGGCTGGGGGGGGGTTGACAGGCGAAGTATTTTGCGGGTGGGGTGGGTTACAACCCCGCCAATGTGCGTCGCTTCTACGGCGATTGCACCGGTTTCGTAAAGGCTGATGCCAATGGTGCCATTTGCTTCCCCGGTACTTGGTACATTCGCGAAGTAACTGACTTTACGGCGCAACTTGCCGGATTGGTAAAGAAAGGACAGTATGTGCTGCTCAACAGCACTCCGGGCGAAACGGGCGAACCTACGGCCGATGCGCTCGACTTCCTGGCCAACGAAGTGGTTACGCCGGCTGCAGCAGCTGTGAAGGAAGGCAACGTAACACAGGAGGTTTACACAAAATACCTTGACCTCTACGCTGAATTTATGGCCATGCCCCGCACCTCGGCCGCCGAAGGATTGGACGAAGGTTACTACTACCGCATTCGCAATGCTTACTTCACCAATTACTATGCAGCGGTGAATGCTTCGGGCAACGTAGCTCCGAAAACTTTGGTAAACAATGACAAGAGTTTCTACTGGGTGGTTAAGAAAAACAACGACGGCTCAGTGAAACTGACCAATGCCAAGACTGGTAAAATGGCTTATCCGGCAAATACAACGGCTGATGCCAATGTGATGATGGGTAAGGATTACGACTGGATGCTCGAAGAAATTACCACCGACCAGGGACAGAGCGGCATTGCCATTGTTGAGGAAACAGGCGCATTGAGCTGGTACACGAACCCGAGCAACTGGGCAAACAATGTGATTATGAAGCCCAAGGATTGGGGTGCTTCTATCTGGACGTTCGAAAAGCTCGATATCGCAGTAGGTATCACAGCTCCGACGGTAGACAACAATCAGCAGCCTACGATTTACTACGACTTGCAGGGACGTCGCGTAGCGAATCCCACGAAGGGCATCTTTATAACCAACCATGGCGAAAAGGTGCTGAAATAAGCCACTTGCACTAATTTAATATTAAAAGGAAAGGACCCGAGGTTTATTGATATGAACCTCGGGTCTTTTTTTTTGCCATCAACCGAGCCTCCCGATGGCATTTTTCATGCAAACCCCCTCAGCAAACATTTCGGGTTTACGTTTTTCGCTATTGACCCGATAGCAAGCCGTCTTAAAAAAATCACGCTTATTCACGCTTGTTTCGTTCGTGGCATTTTAAGTAGGTGTTCAAAATTATTTTATATAATTCTAT
>FR901665.1 GCA_000437675.1 Prevotella sp. CAG:891 | reverse complement strand
GCTGCGGTTGTAGATGACGCAGTCGTCCAGCGAATCGGCCAGGTCCCGGTCCAGACGGCACACCAGCCGTTCGCTCTTGTCGGGCTGCTCATCGGAGGTTTCCAGATTCCGTAGAAAACCGTTCCAGTAAGGATCCTCTTCCTGTTGCTTTCCGCTGTTCTTTTCAGGATGTTCGGCAATTTCTGTATGGACTTCGGAATCCGTTTCCGGCATACCGGATGATTCCTGCGCCAGCATAAGGTCGGAATCATTGATGCCCTCAGTCAAGGCATCGAGGGGCGGAATGTCATTTTTCATTGCGTAATGATTTTTGATGATTATTGATTAGGTTGATTGTCGTTGTTGGAATCGCCGGCTTCTGCTTCCTCCGTCTCATCTCCCGCAAGGATTACCGGACTGTCGGCTGCCTGATATTTCTTCTTTCCTGACTTGGGAGAGAGATTTTCACTCAGCTGGATGCCGGTGAGTTCCACTTTCCGGAGCGGTTCAAGCGTATCGAAGATGCTGTCATAGATTTTATCAAAGACCGGGGTGACGGCTGCCTGTGCCAGATCCAGTCCGGCGATGGTGCTGAATCGCTGCAGGTCTGCCCGTCTGGATATCTTGGAGGTGACATAACCATAGTTGGAAAAGGTGTCCCGTGTGTTGTCCCAAAGCAGGAGTTCCGTCCGTTTGCCCACGCGGTTGTCATGCAGGTTGGGAATGATGAAGAGCCGGGCTTTCATCCGTGAGCCTACTGCCTTGCGCAGCCTGTCCAGAAACATCAGGAAACTGGCGGTGGAAGGAACGGTCACCAAATCGTAATGGAATGGTACGGCAATGATGTCGGAATTGACGAACATCGGCACCAGTCCGTCTGCTTTCAGACTGCCGGGGGAATCCATCAGTACCACATCTATTCCCGGGTCGTTGTGCAGTTTCTCTATCAGGGTGATCATGGCTTCGCTGCTGTTCGGTTCATGGGACCACACTTCGTAGGGTATCAGTTCTTCTCCGTAATGTTTCAGGTCTGCCTTGCGACATTTCAGAATGGAATGCTGGAAGTCGCAGTCAATAACGACCACACGGACTCCTTTCATCACCAGGTAGTTGGCGAAGGTGACACAGAGGGAGGTTTTTCCGACTCCTCCTTTCTGGTTGGCAAAGGTTACTATGACCGGTGTCTGTATCATGGTTGTTTTTCCGTTTATTAAATTCGAAGCAAAAGTAAATGCCGGGATATGGAAAACCTAAATTCACAACATCAGTGTACAAGGTGGAGCAAAAACAGAAGTCATTCTGTCGCTTTTACACTTGTTTTCCGGTCTATATGCCCGAAAAGGTTACAGAAGCCCGTCCCATGAACAGGTCGGCAGCCAGTTCCATTGCCTTCAAACGGAAGGCTACCATTTCATGGAGTGACCATTGTCCACTTCATCGTAACTGTTCTTGGTACCCACTTCCCATTCGCGGTTGGCACTGTGACTACCTTCACCTTTCTTATTGAGTTTGCCCAATCCCTGATGGGATTTCTGCTGCAAACTCTTGACCGGATTCAGTTTGGAAGATTTCTTGAACGGAACACCTTTCCGTTTCTGCTTCTTGGATTGCTTCTTCACTCGTTCCACATCAAAGCCTTCTTCGTTCAGGTTGATTAGGATATGTTCCTTGAAATTGATGGCATAGTAAGTATCGTCCACCTGACGGATGATAAAGCCCTCCTGGTAGAAGGCACTACGCGGTGATTTCACTTCGGGATCATTGAAAATTCCATGCAGTTTGTTCACGGCATCTGCGTACTTGGAACTGCGCTCCGTAGAAATGTTCACCAAATCAGGGCGGTCCACCTTAAATACCTTGCAGAGCAATTCAACTTCAGCCTGATTGACTGGATGGAACTTTTCGATGTAACTGATGCGGTTGTTACGGTCGATGACAGCTGCCGTTTCCGGAGATAAGGGCCTGCTCTGGCCGTCAAAGTAGATAACACCTTTCTTTATATAGGCATGTTGATTCTTGAGTTTTTGGAAGATTTCTCCCTGTGTAGTCTTGGGATTGAGTTTCAACAACTGCTCAATGAATGCTTCTATCCGGTCAAAGCGTTGTTCCGGAGTAGCAAAGTCCAGCAGTTCTTCTATGGCAAGGACTCTGGCACCATGAATGACAGTCTTGTTGGCATGGTCTATCAGCATATAGCCATAGGGCTTGTCTTTCTTGCCGAAGAAAACCACATCCACTCCGAAGTTCTTCTTCATTTCCTTCTGCAGTTCCTCCTTGTTGGCGCATACGTCCCGGTATTTTTTCAGATAGGCTCTCAGCTGGCGGTTGCGTGCCTTGTCCTGATAGCCTTTCTTGAACAGGGCTTCAATTTCTGCCTGAGGAAGTTTTTTTTGAATCCTGCCGCCTTGCTTGATGAAGACGTTCCCATCTTTCTGAAAGACTTCATAGCCCATGGAACCCATCACGGCTTTGAACTGGGCAAAGGAAGCGAAGCGGTACTGCTTGGCCGCTTCGAGGTCTTGCTCTGTCTTCTGTGTTCTGTCTGTTCCAAGTAGCCGGTCTATCACGACCTGCGAGCGTCTGCGTTCATGGTCATGCTGTATCTTGTGACCGTCGGGTGCTACTCTTGAAGTCACGATGTGCAGGTGTGCATTGTCCGTATCGTGATGGGAATAGATGAGCAGCGGTTGTCCGGGTTCTCTGTAACCCATTTCCTTGAGATAGCGGTGTGCAAAATCAAGTAACTGGGCTTCTGTGTACTCATGTCCCTTGCAGGAGATGGCCACATGGAACTGAGGCTTCTGAATCCGGCTGTTCTGCGAACTGTATAACTGAAGGTATCTGACCAGCTGTCTGGCTGTCAGTTGTTCTTCATCCTCTAGTCCGCCGAAGTTCTGTATCTCCAACAGGGTGGCTTTGCCCTGATAGACCTTGTGTTCGTTATAGCCTACGGCATGGAAGTCTGCGCTTCCGGGTAAAATGGTTGCTATCATATTGCATGCGTTGGTTGGTGAGTGATTGTACATTGAATCATGAAACAGGAAATGAAAGTCCAGACAGCACAGAACCTTGGATTTCCTGACGGGGGAATCCAAGGTTCATCGGCATTCATGCTGTGAGTTGCCTGGCTCTGTTTACTTGATAAGCCGGGATTTCCGGTTCAAGATTTCAAGATCGCTTTTCATCTTGTTCAAGGTGTCCTGCATATCCTGGATGGTAGGAAACAGCACCTCATACACATAACTGGGAGCCAGCAGTCCGGCAACCGCCAGTTCGTTGGCCCGTTTGACCGACTGATTCAGGTTGCTGCCTGCCCAGGACAATTCGTTCTGGAACTTTTGATAAAAGGCACACAAGTCCTGCATCATCCCGATTTGCTGTCTGACATCCAACCGACTGAACTCTTCTACGGCCTGACGGATGAAGTGGCTCACGGACTGGTAGGGAACGGATTTTTCCTTCAGGCTCAGGAGTTCGTCCGTGGTAAGCCGCAACTGAAAGACTTTGGTTCGTTGGTGTTTCATATCCTTTGTACGTTAGTTGTTCGATTCCCCGGACTCCTCTTTCGCGAAGCGAAACAGCGATGCACATCGCTCCGCTGCACAGCAGTCGGCAAGTGACCTTTGTGAGGACAAAACTTGTTTTGTAATGACAAGGGTACAACTTGCTTGGCTCCGTCTGCAAAACGGCACATCGGCTTCCCGGGTATTTGTCGACCCAAATTACCGCAAAATTTTGCGAAGCACAAAAATGCACAACATCATTCTTTGAAGAAATCTTCTGTACAACTTACTTGATTACCAGACTTTCCGCGTACTATGAAATGCGGGTCGTATGCACCATGAAACCCCAGTTTCGGGAATCGTCGGTTCAACATACCTTGGGTGACTGGTCGGCAGAGAATGGCATCCATGAGATACATCCTCCAAAGTTACTTTGCGATAGCGGTCATCAGCTCTACGATATTTTAGTCCGTGGTCAAAACCAACAAAAAGTACATGTACCTGCAACTTTGTTTCCGTGATATAGTCCATCAGCATAGCTTGATGGCTCCGACATCAGAACATACATTCTCAAGTTGGAACGAACGAAGCAATTTATATATAGGTATAGGCAAACAAGCGTATTCGGGTTTGCCCATTCTGAAAGTGCCTTGCGCATTTGGTTCATGAAACTTCCAAAGCAGAGGGATGGGTATCGGCAAACCATCGCTTCATGTACCTTGCGCCAGTGTATCGGACTTCAAGGGAAAAGGATTTTGGGCGCTGACAAACGATGGTCCAAGAACGAGAGGGAAAAGAAGTTGGTCCAACATGTGGTCCAACATTTTTTGTTATCTTTTTGTTGGACCAAGCGCATTTGAAGCATTGACGGAAGAACAACTGCATGAATGTTCATGCTACCGATGTTTCGCTGTTGTCTGCACCTTGGCTTGGAGGTTGGAACAGCCTGAGAACCAAGTGAAAAAGTGACCAAAAACACATAAAAAGAGGTTGGAAAATTTCATTAGCTCGTTGATTATTAGTATATTTGAGTATAGAAAACATCCTATATACGGGGAGTCAATCATTTAAAACTGACTAATATGGTTTTACTGTTATTCTTCATATATCTGATACCGGTGGCGTTCGTATTCTGCATCGTGCTGAAGCTGGGTCTGTGGCTTGCCATTAATCTGTTTCAGTTGGCGGTATGGCTGTTGAAACATGTCTTTGTCCTGCTATGGAAGCTGTTGGTGTTTATCGCTGTGCTGGTCTTTGCCTGTTTGCGTTCCTCTCCACCGCCGAAATAGAACCAGATAACCGGAGGTTAAACGAGCTGCATTTACCGCAAAGGGTAGTGTGGCTTATGGGGAAGGAACAAGTGTTTTCCCTCTGGTTAAATGCTACTTAACCTTACCAAAATCCCAAGGGGGAAGTCCCATCATACATAGTACTACGCAAAAGCCATCCATTTCATTTGAGGCAATGAAATGGATGGCTTTCCACGTAACAACACATCTTACTTAAAATCCTTTTCCTTTGGTTCGTTCATACACTGCTTCTCTCTGGGAATCACAGTTGGTGATGCGGAACTGGACAGCGCAGCCCTCAGGAATATCTGTGGGCAAGCCACTAGCCAGACGTTCAATCACTTCATCCACATTACTGAAACCAATATCAGTAAACTCCGACAGAACTTTTCCCTTGAAATAAGCCCGTCCATAGACCATCATCTTTCTCG
>FR901664.1 GCA_000437675.1 Prevotella sp. CAG:891 | reverse complement strand
GATTCATACCCAATGAAAAATCAAGAAATTTTGCGTTTTATGCCGAAGAACATATTTTGTACGTTTAAAGAGCAATTTCTATGTTCATAAGCCATTTCAATATTAAACAAAATGCGTTTTATCAGAATTGTCAGAACTACTCTTAAACCAAGATTACTCAGACGCTGGGTACGACGGTCAGAAATACAAATCGAGCACCAAAGGAAGATGATCGCTAAATCCCCCTTGATAATAGTTACCTAAAAACGTGCGATAAGGCGTGTATAATGATTTATTCTTTACTTTCTTAAGCAAAAAAGGAAGGTTTACAATTCGACATTCACGAATCCGGGTGCTTAAAGTTCGACCGGGCCATGGAGACAGGAAACTACCACTGACAATGAAATGATCAAGTTGATTCCACTCTCCTTGAAAACGATAGGTTCCAGTAATGGCGGGAGATGCAGACAGATTATGACTCAATATATACAGCTGGGTACGGCTTACCGAAGAATCGGGAAGTTGCACTCCAAGTCCTTGAAGCAAATCTTTTTTTGGATACCAAGAATTGAAATCACCCGTAAGCAACAAATAGGGACAGTTTCGATGGTGCATCACACTGTCGGCATAATGACGCAGCGTTTGCGCCACTTTCATGCGATATTTAGCAGACAACTTCTCCATGCGCCTGCTCGGAAAATGACAGACAAACACATCGAGTGTATCGCCCATAACCAGTTCGCCCGCTACATGAAGAATGTCGCGCGTAGGAGCGAGTTTAGTTTTGGATGGTGGCGCTATCCGCAATGTATGGATTCCGAAAGGACGAAAGCGGGCCGGCTGATAAAGCAAGGCAACATTGATTCCACGAGTATCGAGCGAATGGGTTACGACATACTCATAACCCAACCTGCGCAATTTGGTTCGCTGCGTCAAATTGCTGAGCACGCTGTCGTTTTCGACCTCGACTAAGGCTACCAAATCGACCGGTGCTTCGCCACCTATTGCCGCTATAACCCTGCTGATGCGCGAAAGTTTACCCCAATATTTGGCTTCGCTCCAACGTTTGCTTCCAGAAGGGGTAAACTCCTCGTCTTGATGCCCTTCGGCGTGAATGGTGTCGAAAAGGTTTTCTACATTGTATTCCATTACACGAAAACGCCGCTGTGCAACCGATTCAAAGGCGAACAGCAGAAGGCACAAGGCGAAGAGTTCGTAAAACCTTTTATTCATGATGATAAGGTTCGCCACGAAGAATAGTCATGGCGCGATAAAGTTGTTCGACAAAAAACAGCCGAACCATCTGATGAGAAAAAGTCATTTGGGAAAGAGATATTTTTTCCTTAGCCAATGCATAAATGGCTGATGAGAACCCATAAGGTCCCCCAATGATAAATACCAATCGACGAGCTGCCTGTGTATGCTTCTTTTCTATATACGAAGCGAACTCTACCGAACGAAACTGACGACCAGCCTCATCGAGCAAAACGACCCAATCGCCTTCGCGCAACTGCCTTTGTATCAATTCGCCTTCGCGTTCCTTTTGTTGGTCGGCTGTAAGCGACTTGGTGTTCTTTAACTCAGGAATGACTTCTAAATCGAATGGCAGGTAATGCCCTATGCGTTCTGCATATTCGTTGATGAGATGAATGAGGTGCTTATCGGTTGTTTTACCTACTACAATTAAAACTACTTTCATAATGGGGCAAAGATAGTGAAAGGTGAGCGCAATACCAAACCAAAAGCT
>FR901663.1 GCA_000437675.1 Prevotella sp. CAG:891 | reverse complement strand
TGGATGTAAAAAAGTTTACTACGCTCGTAAAACAGGATGCCAATGCAGCCTTGCTGGAGTTTGCCTCTGCTGCACAAAAATTGGGCGGTATGGACGCGCTCGCTCCACGCATGGCCGAATTGCAACTAACGGGGGTAGGCGTTACAAAAGTGATTACTTCATTGGCAAACAATTTGGAACTTGTCAGAAACACCCAGCTACAAGCCACGGAAGCTTTTGCACAGGCAGACAGCGTGCAAAAGGAATACGACAAAGCCAACAATACCACGCAGGCACAGCTCGAAAAATCAAAACAAAAGCTGGCCGACTTGCGCACGGAACTTGGCGAGAAATTGATGCCCGTGTTTACCACAGCTACGAATGGGCTAACCGCTTTTTTGCAGACATTGATGGCGGTTGGAACGTTCACGGCTCAGAACATTAAAAGTATAGGGATGTTGACTTTATCGGTACTTTCATACACAGCATCCATAAAAATTTGCACTGCTATAGAAACAACCAAAAATATAGCTGTTTCAATGTTTTCACGAGCAGCGGCCACTGTACGTGCTGCCGGATTGATGCTCACTGCCAGCTATGCCAAACTAACCGGAAATGCCGTATTGTTACGCGCCGCACAGATGAAACTGAACGCCACCATGC
>FR901662.1 GCA_000437675.1 Prevotella sp. CAG:891 | reverse complement strand
AATTCCCGCTTTATTCTTAAGGCCACTGCGTGCGGAACAAGCGCGAAACTAATTCAGAGTAGCCCAGATTTTACCTTATACACCCAGCATTTTAGCACACTGCTCGGCACAGCGTTCACCATCGATGGCGGCACTGACAATACCACCGGCATAACCGGCACCTTCGCCGCAAGGGTAAAGGCCGCTCACCTGCGTGTGGCAAAGCGTTTCGCTGTCGCGCACAATGCGAACGGGTGCCGAAGTACGCGTTTCGGCGGCAATCATCACAGCTTCGTTCGTCAGGAAACCATGACTCTTGCGCCCAAAGGCCTTGAAACCTTCGGCCAGGCGCGTGGTGATGAACTGCGGCATCCAAAAGTGAAGCGGCGACGAAACCAAACCCGGCGAATAACTCGACTTGGGCAAATCGTAACTCAACCGGCGGTTCACAAAGTCGGCCATGCGCTGCGCCGGAGCTGTTTGGCTGCGGTTGCCCTGCTGCCAGCAGGCCTTTTCAAGTGCTTCCTGAAAATACATCATGCGCAGGGGATTATCGGCATCGTCATAATCGGTATGCGTGGCAGCGAAGTCGGCATCGGCAAGGGCTTCGCGCATAAAGGGATTCAATTCGCCGTCTAAGTCCTCGATACGCGTTTCCACAACCATGCCCGAATTACTCCAGGCCGAATTGCGCAGCGAAGGGCTCATGCCGTTGACCACAATTTGCTGCTTGCCACTGGCTGCCGGCACCACAATGCCACCGGGACACATACAGAAACTGTACACACCGCGACCACCGCATTGCGTCACATAGCTGTACTCGGCAGCAGGCAGGTATTTGCCGCGGCCGTTGCGGTTGTGATACTGAATGCAGTCGATCATCGTAGCAGGATGTTCTAATCGCACACCGACGGCTATGCCTTTGGCTTCAATGGCTATGCCTTCGCGGTGAAGATTGCGGTACACATCGCGGGCTGAATGACCTGTGGCCAGAATGACGGGGCCGTTGAAGGTTTCGCCCGTTTGACACTCCACTCCGCGCACCGCCTGGTTCTCGGTGACAATGCGGTCGACACGCGTACCGAATCGCACCTCTCCCCCGCTTTCGATGATTTGCCGGCGCATGCCTTCGATGATGCGGGGCAAACGGTCGGTGCCAATGTGCGGATGGGCATCGACGAGAATGTCGGTCGACGCACCAAACTGACAGAACACGCGGAGGATTTTCTCAACATTGCCGCGCTTCTTCGAACGGGTATAGAGCTTTCCGTCGGAATAAGCTCCGGCACCGCCTTCGCCAAACGAGTAGTTGCTTTCGGGATTTACCTGATGCTGGCGCGAAATAAGGGCGATGTCCTTACGGCGTTCGTGTACGTCCTTTCCGCGTTCCAACACAATGGGGCGCAAACCCAACTCAATGAGGCGGAGCGCGGCAAAGAGTCCACCGGGACCGGCACCTACCACAATGACACGGGGCTGATGGCTGACATCGGGATAATGTATGGGTTCGAAATCGAGCTTCGGCGGATATTCATTGATATAGACGTCGAGGCTGAGGTTTAGGTAGATATTGCGCTGACGGGCATCGATGCTGCGACGGCGAATGCGAATGGCCTTGATGGTGCGTGCATCGGCTCCCATTTCGCCGGCAGCATATCGCGTAAGCAGGCGTTCGTCGGCTGCAATATTGGGCGCAACGCGCAGGTTGAGTTGCTTGAGCATATTTAAAGTAATGTGTAAATACAGGAGGGTGAAAAAAAAGAGATGAGAGATGAAAAATGGGGATTTACCTTAACCAAACAATTCACGCAAGGCTTGTTCGACGCGGGCCACGGGTATCAGTTCGATGGTCAGGCCTTGCACGTCGAGGCCTTTCATATTGCCTTCGGGCACAATCATTTGAGCAAAACCCAGTTTGGCGGCTTCGCTGATGCGCTGACTGATGCGCGTAACCGGACGAATCTCGCCGCTCAAACCCACTTCGCCGGCCATACAGATGTTGCGGCTGATGGGCGTGTCGACATTGCTCGAAAGCACTGAGGCTATGACCGAAAGGTCAATGGCGGGGTCGGTGACGCGAATGCCGCCGGCTATATTCAGAAACACGTCTTTCTGCGCCAGTTTAAAACCTACGCGCTTTTCGAGCACGGCCAGCAGCATGTTCAGGCGGCGAAGGTCGAAACCGGTGGCCGAGCGTTGCGGGGTGCCGTAAGCGGCGGTCGACACCAGGGCCTGCGTTTCGATTAAAAATGGTCGTACCCCTTCGATGGCGGCCGAAATGGCCACGCCGCTCAGTTCCTCGTTGCCTTGGGTGAGGAGCAGTTCCGAGGGATTGTCTACCGGGCGCAAACCATCGCTCTGCATTTCGTAAATGCCGAGTTCGGAGGTTGAACCAAAACGGTTCTTGATGCTGCGCAAAATGCGGTACATGTAGTGGCGGTCGCCTTCGAACTGCAAAACGGTGTCGACAATGTGTTCCAACACCTTAGGACCGGCAATGGCTCCTTCTTTGGTGATGTGACCCACGAGCACTACGGGGGTGTTGCTCGTTTTGGCAAATTTGAGCAAAGCGGCAGCGCATTCGCGAATTTGGGTGATAGAACCGGGCGAGGAGTCGATACTTTCAATCGAAATGGTTTGTATGGAGTCGATTACCACCAAATCGGGGGTCACTTCGCGTATGTGGCGAAACACTTGGTCGAGCTGCGTTTCGCATAGCAGCATCACGTCGTTTTCGGCATGATGAATGCGGTCGGCGCGCAATTTGATTTGTTTTTCGCTTTCTTCGCCGCTGACATACAAAATGCGCCGTTGGGGCATTTGCAGCACAGTTTGCAGCAACAGGGTCGATTTGCCGATGCCCGGTTCTCCGCCAATAAGCACCAGCGAGCCGGGCACAATGCCTCCGCCCAACACGCGGTTCAGTTCGTGGTCGGGTGTGAGCACACGGGGTTCTTCGGCGGCCGACACTTCAGAGAGTCTGACGGGCTGTGCGCCCTGCAACGCTCCTTTAGGCAATGCCTGACGGGCGCGCAACGTGCCTGCCGTTGCTGCCGATTCGGGCTGTATGGTAAATTCCTTCATCGTGTTCCACCGTCCGCATCCTGGACATTTGCCCACCCATTTGGGTGAGTCGTATCCGCATTCGGCGCACACGTAGGCAGTTTTATTTTTTTGAGCCAATGTTTATGGAAATTGTTGTATGATTGATACTAAGTAATGCGTAAAACTTTACTTGTCGGCCACTTGAGCCGAGTACCTTACATTTCGCCCAATGCTTTTTTAAGGGCCACCAATTCTTGTTTTACGGCTTTGAGTCGCTGAATAGCTTCAAGCGGTTGAGCTACTCCTTCTTTATTTTTTTTCAGTACGTCGCGAGCAGCCGATATTTTCAACCCTCGCCCTTTCACCAAATCGCGTACGGTGCGAATTATTTCAATATCTTCTTTCGTATATTTACGAATGCCACGCGAGCCTTTTTGTGGTTTGATTTGCGGAAACTCTTTTTCCCAGAACCGCAAAACGGTTTCTTTCAGGTCGAGCAATTCGCTCACTTCCTTGATGGAATAAAACAGTTTATTATCGTTTAGGTTCAAATCGGTCATGACTTTCCTTCTTTTATAGCTATGTTCTGCAAAGGTAATGAAAGGCGAGCGCAATGGCAAATGAAAACGAAGATTTCATTGGACATGACCGAGCCGCATCTTACCTTATCTAAAGGGATTGAAAGGCGAGCGCAATGGCAAATGAAAAACGCAGTTTTGCAAGTTACCTTAGCAAAACCAACAAGTAAAAACGCTGAATCATTAAGCACAAAAAAAACATTTACCCAAAAGACAAATACTTTGATATTTCGCTGTAATTTTGCTCTCGAGAACACCCTGTGAATACAAACGCAATACATCAACTAAACTGACGCACTTTATGTCTGCCACAAAAGAACTTACCGTGGGAAATCCACTCCCACTCATCATCAAGTTTGCCCTGCCTTTGCTATTGGGAAATATGTTGCAACAAACCTACTCGATGGTCGACGCAGCCATCGTAGGACGTACACTCGGCATCAACGCATTGGCTGCCGTAGGCGCAAGCACCTCCGTGGTATTCCTGATTTTGGGTTTCTGCAACGGATGCTGCGGTGGATTTGCCATTCCCATTGCCCAAAAATTCGGCGCACGCGATTATTCCGTCATGCGCTCCTACATTCACAACGCCTTCAAACTGGCATGGATAATGAGTTTACTGCTGGCCGTTATCACCTCCCTGCTGTGTGGCTTTATCCTGCACACCATGCGCACGCCCGACATTATTTACGACGGAGCCTATGCCTACCTGCTGGCCACATTCATCGGCATTCCGGCCACCTTTTTCTATAACCTGCTCTCTTGCGTTATCCGCGCCCTGGGCGACAGCAAAACACCCTTTTGGTTCTTGCTGCTGGCCTCGGTTCTCAACATCGGCCTCGACCTGCTGTTCATCCTCACCTTTCAATGGGGCGTAACCGGAGCAGCCGTTGCCACAGTACTTTCGCAAGCTGTCAGCGCCATACTCTGCTACATGTACATGCAGCGGAAATACGATATTCTGCAATCAACTCCTGCTGAACGATGCCTCAACGCCCGCGCTATACGTACCCTGCTGGGCGTCGGCGTACCTATGGGCTTACAGTTCAGCATCACGGCCATCGGCAGCATCATGCTGCAAAGCTCCAACAATGCACTGGGTACCACCTGCGTAGCGGCCTTTACGGCAGCCATGCGCATCAAAATGTTTTTCCTCACCCCACTCGAAAGCCTGGGCATAGCCATGGCCACTTATGCCGGACAGAACTACGGTGCCGGACTGCCTGTGCGCGTGTGGCAGGGCGTAAAAAGTGCCACTATTATCATGATGGTCTATGCCATACTGATGAACTTACTGCTTTGGACTCAGGCCGAGCAGTTTGCCCTGCTGTTTGTGGATGCACACGAGGTAGAGATTCTGCAAAAAACAGCTCTTTTCATTCATGTTTCGGTCAGTTTCTACCCCATGCTGGGCATGCTCTGCATTCTGCGCTACACCATTCAAGGCGTAGGTTACACTTCGCTGGCCATGCTCTCCGGTGTATCTGAAATGTTTGCGCGCATTGCCGTCAGTGTGATAGCCGTTCCGCTATGGGGCTACACCGCCGTTTGTTTTGGCGACAGCATGGCCTGGGTTTGCGCGGTACTGTTTCTGGCTCCGGCCTTCCACTACGTTTACCGACGCATGACGCGCCTGTCCCCCACCTCATCGGCTCAAACGCTTTAAACCAATGAGGCTGTGAGCTGAAAACAAAAAAACTGAGGTCGTGTAGCGATGCTTACCAGCAAATCCTACACGACCTCAGTTCTTTTTAATCTACTTTATTCGTTCATGAAAAACAGACGTTCACACGCCCCTTCTTACTTTTAAAATTTTGCGTTGCCAAAGAAACAGAAAAAAGCGAACATCTTAACCAAACACCAATGCCAGCACAATGAGCAACGCAAAGGTGAGCATGTTGCGCGAGGTGAAACCCAAAATACGGTTCAACGCGCGCCCTTTATGTATTTGCACCATCTTACGCCAGGTAAGCCAATGGGGCAAGAGGTAAAACAGGGGTAAAATGGCCATCCAGGTGTAGCCGTAAAAAGCCAGAAAAGCTACGCATACATAACCGCCCACGCCCTGCAACAAATAAAACAACGAACCAAAACGCTCGCCCAAGGCTACAATCAGCGTACGCTTGCCGCTGATGGCGTCCTGCTCGCGGTCGCGATAGTTATTGAGCACAAGCAGGGTGTCGGTAACCAACCCTATACCGGCGGCAAGCCACCACACCGAGGGAGTGAGCGTGCCGCTTTGCACATAGTAGGTTCCGCAAACGGGCACAAAACCAAAAAATACCCATACCAGCAAATCGCCACAACCCATGTACGAAAGCAAGGTGGTGTAAAGAAAGGCGAATATCATGCAGGCCACACCTATCCCTATCAAAGTCCAACCGCCGTAAGGCAACAGTCCCAGTCCGACCACAGCGGCAAACACCAGCACTATGCCTATGCCCCACTTCATGGCGTGTGGGGTAATCCAACCACGAGCACAGGCGCGTTCCGGCCCCAGACGATCATCGCGGTCGGTGCCTTTTTGAAAGTCGAACAAATCGTTGATAAAGTTTGCGGCTATTTGCATCAAAGCGGCAAACAGCACACACAGCCAAGCCGGTTGGCTACGCATCGTTCCGTCGGCATAAGCCAGAGCGGTAGCGGTTAGCACCGGAATCAATGCGGCTGTCAATGTTTTGGGGCGAGCGGCCAAAAACCAGGCCAAGGCACTGCCCGGACGTACTTCTGACTGAGATTGAAGCTGCATAAGTCTTACTTTTTTAGATGTAAGGCATACTCTCTTTCTAAAAACAGCAACACACTGTTCACTACCGAAAATACCGGAACGCAGCAAAACCAATCCTGCCACCCCGTACTTCCCGACATCAAAAAAACAAGGAGTATGCCGACTCAAACTTACGGATAACAAAAAAGGCCTTCATTTCTGAAGACCTCTTTGCGTGATTCGCTTGGGGTTCGAACCCAAGACCCCAACATTAAAAGTGTTGTGCTCTACCAGCTGAGCTAGCGAATCAAACCTTTATTGCTGTTAAGCGAGTGCAAAGATAGGGAGTTCATTCATAACCACCAAATTTTTCGAGCACTTTTTTCAAAAAAACTTTCATTTTCTTCAAAAAAAAGCGATTTCGGGGCTTTTTCAGCCCTAAAACCGGCTTTTTTGAGCTAAAACTGCGGTCAACGCAATGCAATACTACTCACCATTCTAAGCAGCTGCCAGAGCCATTTACCCGCGTTTTTTTAGCTTAATCCAAGCGATTGCGAATCATTTTTGGCGTTCATTCAGCGTTTTCTGTGGCTTCACGGGCTTCTGCTGCGCCACAAACTTCAGCAGCATCGGGAGCCTCAGCAGTTTCAGCAGGCACTTCTATGCCCAGTAAACCTTTGCGAAAATCCGAAGGCGATATACCCTCCACGTTTTTAAAGTATTTACCCAAAAAACTCTGATTCGGGAAATTCATTTCCTGGGCAATTTCTTTAATCGACAAGTTGGTGTTTTGCAGCAAGGTCTTAATTTCCACCATCACGAGCGTGGTAATCCACTGCCCTGCCGTTTTTCCGCTCACCGTTTTCATCACCTCCGACAGGTGTTTCGGCGTCAGGCACATTTCGCTGCTGTACCACTCCACGCTCCGCTCATGTTTAAAATTCTGCGAAACGAGCCGTATGAACTGGTCGAAAATCACATACGAGCGATTTTGCGCCACCTGTGTATCAGGCTGCACGCGCTTGTCGAGCAGGTTACAGATTTCAAAGTAGAAGGCGCGTGTCAGCGAAATCACCGCTTCGCGCAAATACCTTCCGGGCTTTTGATGCAACCGTCTGCGCAAAATGCCATAACAGTCAAGAATCCACAACTGCTCCTCGACCGACAGCGTAATAACCGGATGCTGCATCACATGCAGCAGATACGGCCACATATAATTCAGCCCCACAATGCAATTTTGCGCATACGAACGCGACATCAGAATGGCCGTGGCATGAAAATCGTCCGACATCGAGCCGTCAAGAAACACCTGTTCGCCCAGCGAAATCAGCAAATCGCCCTTTTTCATTCGGCGGGTTTGTCCGCTGAGCGTAAAGGCCGTTTCGCCTTCCGTACAGAGTGTAATGAGCAGAAAGCCCAACTGCATGGGCATTCCTTCCAAATCATTGGGGGTTACGTCATCAAGCACCAACAAATCTTTTCCCATAGCAAACGAACGTTCGTTGCAAGTTATCAGTGCCTCTTCAAAACTTACTTGCTTGAGTGAATGATCTATCGAAAATGGCATATATCGTATTTATTTTTTAAAAAGCTGGTATGCAAACAATACCAACCGCACTTGGCTGTGCCTGTACCGCATCTTGTTTCTATCAAACCTACAAACCTAATCCTGCAAACCTTATATATAATATAGAAAAACGATTTAGAATATCCAATAACGAGACTTACAGCAAAATGAACCAGAGGGGAGCACGGGGCTTACAGCAAAACCTTTGCTACACCAACCGCCCATCATACAGCACATGAGTGCAAATATGTTCATTTTTTCCCTAAACAACTCCTCTTTCACAGAAAAATTTAGCTAAATGCAAAAAAAATGCAGAAAAAATTTGGTAGTTAAATTTAAATGCGTACCTTTGCACTCGCAAACAAGCAAACAAGGTGCCATAGCTCAGTTGGTAGAGCAAAGGACTGAAAATCCTTGTGTCCCCGG
>FR901661.1 GCA_000437675.1 Prevotella sp. CAG:891 | reverse complement strand
GTAACCATCCCATCTACCCCATATTTCATTAAGCCTTCATTGTTCAGAACTTTGCAGTTCAAAACAACAAAAAGTTCGAAGAATGTTTAGCTTGAATGAAACCAACCGATTTTATGTCTATACTCACGGCATTGACATGCGCAAAGGAGTAGAGTCGCTTTGCGGCATAGTGAGAAATAACTGTATGAATCCTCTATCTGGGAGTGTCTTCCTCTTTGCTAATAAATCCCGAAGCTTGCTCAAACTCCTGCACTGGGAACGGGGCGGTTTCGTGATTTATTACAAAAGACTGGAAAGTGGACGTGTTGCGCCCAATTTATTCAGAGGGTGTAACCTGTCATTCAAAGAAATGCGCTGGGACGAAATTGTCATGCTGATGGAAGGAATAAACCTTTCGTCCAAACGCCGTAAAAGGTATAATTTGTAAGAAGAAAATTTGTTGTTTTCAGAATAAATTCGTATCTTTATATCTGAAAATCAACAACGAATGATAAAAACATCCTTTATCCTAAACCAATTTTACGAGGTCCTTCAACAGCGTATCGAAGCCCTCAAGGAGATAGACCGGCTCAAAGAAGAGTTGGCCCGTAAGGATATAATCATAAAACGGCTGCAGACACAGGCATACGGTAGCAAGTCCGAGCGTCGTAAAAATATCACGGAAGGGGATTGGAATCTCTTGGATCTTCCTTTTGAACCGGAGGATGCCGACGAACTTGTCCAACTGCCCCAAGAGTCAGTAGTGCCTCCTTCTGAAATCGTACACGCTTTGGAGGAAGAGTCAAAAGAGCGCCGAAAAGCAGCCAAAGAGAAAACTAAAAAGGAACCGAAAGAAAGAGGATGGGCCAAAGTGCCCAAAAATCTGGAACATCGCCGCGAGGAAGTTTATCCCGAAGGGTACAATCCTGAAACGATGACCATTATAGGTTCGGATACCGTTCGGATACTGCAAAGAGAGCCTGCTACTTTCTATGTGCAGGAAATCATCTACCACAAGTGCCTGCTCCGGGAAACCGTTAGCAGCACGCATCAGACAATCCTTCAGCATCCGGCACTTCCACGCCTCATTCCTTCAAGTTTTGTAGGTGACAGTGTCATTCTGGAAATGCTTGTCAGCAAGTATACCCACCATATCCCCGAGTACCGGCAAGCAAAGATGTACAAAGAGTTGGGAATAGACTTCGCCACCTCGTCCATCAACCGCTGGATGCACGATACCATAGAGCAGTTTTACCCGCTGTACTTCTGCCAAATGAACAAGGTGATGGAATCATCCGTATTGCACATTGATGAAACAACCATCCCCATCAACGACAAGCCGGGCAAAACGCGCAAGGGATATATCTGGAGTGTGGTTGACGG
>FR901660.1 GCA_000437675.1 Prevotella sp. CAG:891 | reverse complement strand
GCAAATTTTGAATTTCATAAAAGTTCAGACGACTTCATAATATAAAAACCAACCCCTTCGTCTTTTACATCATGGAATTGGATATCCTTACGGCAGTATCGCCTATCGACGGACGTTATCGTTCAAAAACAGAGTCATTGGCTCCTTACTTTTCAGAGTATGCGCTGATGAAGTATCGTGTGCGCGTTGAAATTGAGTATTTCATTACGCTGTGCGAACTCCCCTTGCCTCAGTTGGCTGATTTTCCTCAGTCGCTGTTTGCCACACTGCGTGGTTTTTACGAGAACTTTTCAGAAGAAGATGGCGCTCGTGTCAAGGCTATTGAAAGCGTGACAAACCACGATGTAAAGGCCATTGAGTACTTTATTAAAGAACAGTTCGACAAGGTGGGCGGACTCGACAAATATAAAGAGTTCATTCACTTTGGCTTGACTTCGCAAGATATTAACAATACCTCGTTCCCCTTGATGCTGAAGGAGGCCGTGGAGCAAACTTACCTGCCTTTGCTTCAGGAACTCATCGATCAGCTGAATGCTTACGCTGAGGAGTGGAAGGATATCCCGATGTTGGCTAAAACGCACGGACAGCCTGCTTCGCCCACTCGCTTGGGTAAGGAAGTTAAGGTGTTTGCTTACCGCTTGGAACGTCAGTTGGCTCTCTTGAAACAATGCCCCATGACGGCTAAGTTTGGCGGCGCAACGGGTAACTTCAATGCACATCATGTGGCTTATCCGGCTTACGATTGGCGTGCTTTCGGTGCCAAGTTCGTGAGCGAGAAACTCGGCTTGGAACGTGAGGAATATACCACGCAGATTAGCAACTACGACAATATGGCTGCCTTGTTCGATGCCATGAAGCGCATTCATACGGTGGTTATCGATATGGACCGCGACTTCTGGCAGTATGTGTCGATGGAGTACTTCAAGCAGCGCATCAAGCAAGGCGAGGTGGGTTCAAGTGCTATGCCGCATAAGGTGAACCCCATCGACTTTGAAAACTCTGAGGGTAACCTGGGTATGGCTAATGCTACACTCGAACACTTGAGCCGAAAGTTGCCTATCAGCCGTTTGCAGCGCGACTTGACCGACTCGACGGTAATTCGCAATATCGGTGTACCCTTGGGACATGCACTCATCGCTTTCCAAAGTTCGCTGAAGGGATTGCGTAAGCTGTTGCTGCACGAGGAAAGCATCAGTCGCGATTTGGATAATTGCTGGGCAGTAGTGGCTGAGGCTATCCAGACTATTCTGCGTCGTGAGGCTTACCCCAATCCTTATGAGGCTTTGAAGGCATTGACGCGTACGAATGAGGCTATGACGGCAGAGCGTATTCATGATTTTATCGAAGGACTGGATGTGAGCGAATCGGTAAAGCAGGAATTGCGTGCCATTACGCCGCATAATTACACCGGCATGTAATTGATAACTCTGATAAGGCGGTGCTCAAAAGACCTGGGTGATGTTCGTTGGCTGCTGATGCTGTATGTGCATTGGGCGTGGGACGACACTCAAACTGTTGAGCACCGGCTTATTGCAGACAGGGTACCGGCTGAAACGTAAGATGAACTAACATCATTGGGCGTGATGTGTGGCCGGACTTTGTACTTACTTACACATTATATATCTATTTAAAGGCATTCGTGAGAATGTCAGTGCGGAGCACCCCCTGAGGTTGGCTCTGCTTCATAAACAACCCATACATTATTACTATTATGAGTGAAGATTATTTGAACAAAGGCGGACATAGCCGTGATGGTTACAATCCGCAGGGTGATGGAAATGCCAATGGTGGCCGTTACAATGGAGGTCACAGCGCACGTCCGCGCTTTACCCGTAACGCCCGTCCTACTGGAAACAGTGACTACGGACAGCGTGGTCAGAACAATTACCGTCCCCGTTACAGCAATGATGGTGAATACCATTCACGTAGCAACAACGGCGGTGGCTATCAGCCGCGTGGCGGTTATCAGCAACCGCGCGAAAACCGTTGGGGTAAGTCGCGTTACGGACAAAACGAAGGTGGCTATCAGCCGCGCGGCAATCAGGGTAATTACCGTCCGCGCTACAATAATAACATGGGTAACGACTTTGAAAACGAAGGTGGCTATCAGCCGCGTCAGCAAGGTGGTTACCAGCAGAACCGTGGTGGCTATGCGCCGCGCGGTGGTCAGCAGGGCGGTTTCCGTCCGCGTTTCCAGGGACAAGGTGGTGGCAATGCCTATGGCGGCCGTCCGCAGCAGCGTCGTGGAAACTATGATCCGCATGCCAAGTACTCACAGAAAAAGCGTTTTGAGTATAAGGAGGAAAATTACGATCCTACGGTGCCTATGCGCTTGAATAAATTCCTGGCCAATGCCGGTGTTTGCTCACGCCGCGATGCCGATAAGTATATTGAGGCAGGTGTGGTAAGCGTAAACGGACAGGTGGTAACGGAATTGGGTGCCAAGGTGCTTCGTACGGATGAAATCAAGTTCCATGACAACTTGGTGAAAATCGAAAAGAAGGTTTATGTGCTTTTGAACAAGCCCAAAGGCTATGTTACGACGAGCGAGGACCCTCAGAACCGCAAGACCGTGATGGATTTGGTGCAGAATGCTTGTCCTGAACGTATTTATCCCGTTGGCCGCTTGGACCGTAATACTACGGGTGTGCTTTTGCTGACGAACGATGGCGAGTTGGCTTCGAAACTGACGCATCCGAAGTTCTTGAAAAAGAAAGTATATCACGTTACGACCGACCAGAATGTAACTGCTGCCGACATTCAGCAGATTGCTGAGGGTGTAACGCTTGAGGATGGTGAAATCAAGGCTGACGCAGTGGAGTATGCTCACCCCACGGATAAAAAGCAGGTTGGCATTGAAATTCACAGTGGTAAGAACCGCATCGTACGTCGTATTTTCGAAAGTTTGGGTTATCATGTAATCAAGCTCGACCGCGTTTACTTTGCTGGTTTGACTAAAAAGAATGTTCGTCGCGGCGACTGGCGCTATCTCACTGAGAAGGAAGTGCAAATGCTGCGCATGGGCGCATTTGAATAATAACATCATATTAGTCAGGGTTTGCCCCTTGTGCAAAATGTTTGAAGGTTTGGCAATCGGCTCCTTGGCTGTCGGCAAATGGAATGATGATTGGGAAACAGATGACATGACTGGTTCCGGTCATTCATTCCTTTTGTCAGATAAACCTTATACATAATATGCAACGAACCAAAATAGTTGACTTACTCCGTCGCACGGATTATGGTGCCGAAGTATGTGTGAAAGGCTGGGTGCGTACGCGCCGTGGCAGTAAATCGGTAAACTTTATTGCACTGAACGATGGCAGCACCATCCATAACGTACAGGTTGTGGCCGACGTAGAGAAATTTGATGCTGAAATGCTCAAACAAATTACTACGGGTGCTTGCTTGGCAGTGACGGGTACTTTGGTTGAAAGTCAGGGTGCCGGACAGAGCGTTGAGGTGCAGGCTACGGATATTACCGTTTATGGTACCTGCGGTTCTGACTATCCCATGCAAAAGAAGGGACAGACGTTTGAGTACATGCGTCAGCATGCTCACATGCGTTTGCGTACGAATACTTTCGGTGCTGTGTTCCGCATTCGTCATAACATGGCGATGGCTATTCACCGCTACTTTCATGAACATGGATTCTTCTACTTCCATACGCCGATCATTACTGCTTCGGACTGTGAGGGTGCCGGACAGATGTTCCAGGTTACAACCAAGAACCTCTACGACTTAAAGAAAACTGAGGATGGTAAAATTGATTACTCTGACGATTTCTTCGGCAAGACTACTTCGCTGACTGTGAGCGGACAGCTTGAAGGTGAATTGGGTGCTACGGCTCTGGGTTCAATTTATACGTTCGGACCTACGTTCCGTGCTGAAAATTCAAATACTCCCCGCCACTTGGCTGAGTTCTGGATGATTGAACCGGAAGTTGCCTTCAATGACATCAATGATAACATGGACTTGGCTGAGGATTTCATCAAGTACTGTGTGCGCTGGGCTTTGGAGAACTGTAAGGACGACTTGGAATTCCTTAACAAGATGATTGACAAGACGTTGCTCGAACGCTTGAACTTCGTGGTAGAGCACGATTTTGTACGTTTGACTTATACTGAGGGTATCCGCATCTTGGAAGAGGCTGTGAAGGCTGGCCGTAAGTTTGAGTTCCCTGTATATTGGGGTGTTGATCTGGCGAGCGAGCATGAACGCTTCCTCGTTGAGGAATACTTTAAGAAGCCTGTGATTCTGACGGACTACCCGAAGGAAATCAAGGCATTCTACATGAAGATGAACGAAGATGGCAAGACGGTTCGCGCTATGGACGTTCTCTTCCCGCAGATTGGCGAAATTATCGGTGGTTCGGAACGTGAAGAAAGCTACGAAAAACTGATGGGTCGCATCGAGGAACTGAACATTCCGATGAAGGATATGTGGTGGTATCTCGATACTCGCCGTTTCGGTACTTGTCCTCACTCGGGCTTCGGTCTTGGCTTTGAACGTTTGATTCTGTTCGTTACGGGTATGCAGAATATCCGCGACGTTATTCCTTTCCCCCGTACGCCGAAGTCAGCTGATTTTTAAAATTCAAAAAGAAAAGTAACTCTGTATTGTTTGGTATAACTACTACCGGGTCTTTTCTTTTCATGATATCGCTTAATTTATTGACACCTTTCCATTTCCTTTTCCGGAGATGGTAAGGTGTTTTTTTTGTGTTGCCAATTAGTAGCCTTGATAGGTGGCTGAAGCTTATGAGTAGAAGTGTATGTTTGGAATATTATAGGAAATTAGCGTGTAACTACGGCTGTTGATATATGAGAAATAGCTTAAAAACCATATCCCTATTTCAATTTTTTGAACGGCGAAAAGTGAGTGTTGAAATGCTTGTAAATCAAAAAGTTATAAGCGTTTTTAGTCTGTTTGTAAAATACGAGGTGCGATATCAAGTGCCTAAAAAATTTGGAATTCGGTAGGTATATGTTGTATCTTTGCAGTCGAAAGGGAGGCTGAATATTGGCCACCTTGATGAAAAAACAGCATTCATTTTTTTTACAACATCGTTCTTTGACATTTTGTTACAAAAGAAAGTAGGGCAGGAAGGCCTGTCTGAAACCTATGTGTAGGACAGCTACATAATGGCGTGGTTACCTATTGTTTTGTTTCGATATTCCTTCATCAATACAATAGGGTATAAAAAATCTTGCCTGCAAATTGATGCAGGCAAGATGAATCAGGGTGTTTGTCCTTTGTCAGTTGAGTACTGACTGGGGTACAATTTATTTTTCAAGCGGACGTAAATCAATCATCAATTCATCAAGTTGTTTTTGATCAACGCGTGAGGGAGCATCTAGCATAACGTCGCGGCCAGAGTTGTTCTTGGGGAATGCAATGCAGTCGCGGATGCTGTCGAGTCCGGCGAAGAGTGATACCCAACGGTCGAGACCGTAAGCCAAACCTCCGTGAGGGGGAGCACCATACTTGAATGCGTCCATCAAGAAGCCAAACTGTTCCTGAGCACGTTCGGGAGTGAATCCGAGTACTTTAAAGATTTTAGCTTGCAGTACGGCGTCGTGAATACGGATAGAACCGCCACCAACTTCAACACCGTTGCATACCATGTCGTAAGCGTCGGCGAGCACTGATGCAGGATCGGTGTCGAGTAAGGGTACGTCGCACGGACGGGGTGCTGTGAATGGATGGTGCATAGCTAAGAGGCGACCCTCTTCTTCGCTCCATTCGAACATGGGGAAGTCTACAACCCAAAGCAGAGCAAACTTGTTCTTGTCGCGTAAGCCGAGACGTTGGCCCATTTCCAAACGGAGTTCGCAGAGCTGTTTGCGCGTCTTCATGGCATCGGCGCCCGAGAGAATCAAAATCAAGTCGCCAGCTTTGGCACTCATTTTCTCCTTGAGGCGTTCAAGTACTTCAGGGGTGTAGAATTTGTCGACAGAGCTCTTGATGCTTCCATCTTCGTTGATCTTGGCGTAAACCAAGCCTTTGGCACCGATTTGGGGTGACTTGACGAAGTCGGTCAGTTGATCGAGTTGCTTGCGGGTGTAGTGTCCACAACCTTCGGCACAGATACCGCCAATGTAGGCTGCATCGTTGAATACGCTGAGTGTGCCGGTGCCTTTGAGAACGTCGTCTAATTCAACAAACTCCATGCCGAATCGCATATCGGGTTTGTCAGAACCGAAACGACGCATGGCTTCGTGCCATGGGAGGCGCAGGAAGGGAGCGTCGCCTAAGTCGTAACCGCGTACCTCCTTGAAGAGGTATTTGGCCATTTCTTCAAAGGTGTTGATGATGTCGTCTTGCTTTACGAACGACATTTCGCAGTCGATTTGCGTAAATTCGGGCTGACGGTCGGCACGTAAGTCTTCGTCGCGGAAACATTTGGCAATCTGGAAGTAACGGTCGGTACCGGCAACCATCAGCAACTGTTTGAGCGTTTGAGGACTCTGAGGAAGTGCATAGAACTGTCCGGGATTCATGCGTGACGGCACGATGAAGTCGCGTGCGCCCTCGGGGGTAGAACCAATGAGAATAGGGGTTTCGATTTCGAGGAAGCCCTTTGAGTCGAGGAAGTTGCGTACGGCAATGCAGAATTTATGGCGCAACTCCAAATTGGCGCGTACGTTTTCGCGACGCAAATCGAGGTAGCGGTATTTCATACGCAAATCGTCGCCACCGTCGGTGTTTGCTTCAATGGTAAAGGGAGGTGTCAATGATGCATTAAGCACATTGAGTTCGCTGACGATAATTTCGATGTCGCCGGTCGGCATTTTGTCGTTCTTTGCATAGCGTTCGTTGACAATACCTTTAATCTGAATGACAAATTCACGGCCTAATTTGTTGGCTTGTGCGCATAAGTCAGCGTTTGTTTCCTCGTTGAATACGAGCTGGGTGATGCCATAGCGGTCGCGCAAGTCGATGAATGTCATACCACCCATTTTGCGGCTGCGTTGCACCCATCCGGCCAAGGTTACTTCCTGGCCAACATTTTCGATGCGAAGTTCGCCGCATGTGTTGGTTCTATACATAGTTGTATGCTGTTGAATGTTTAATCTACTGCGAAATTACAAATATTGTTTGAGAAATAAAAACGCCTTGTGCTTTTTTTGTGCTCAGTTTACTGAACTCCGTATACTTCGCGGTGAATGGCTTGCTGAATATGGTCGAAATTCTTAAGAGTTTCTTCCGGATTTGTAGCCATCAGTCGCAAGGGCAGAAAGTCGAATCCTGGCTGGTAGGGGGGCTGCAGATATTCTTTGTCGATAAGGGTCATTTGGTGACGTTCGTAGAAACCGATGCGGCGACGCGCCATTTCGTCTTCAGGTAATTCGACTTCGATTACTACATTCTTGTTCTTGTTGGCTTCGAGAAAAAGATCGAATGCTTTGCCGCCAATACCGCCATTGCGCATTTCAGAACAGATGGCAAAATGCTCACCATAAACAAAGTCGGCAAAATGCCATGAGGTAATAAAGCCCACGAGTGTTTCGTCGTGGATAATGGCTTGTGCCTTGAAATTTTCTTTCGTTTGCATGTAATCTAACCAAGCTGAAATTTCACGACGTTCAATTTCGGGAAATGCGTCTGTATAAAGTTTGGTACAAGCGTCGGTGAATTGTGGGTAAATGTTGCAGAATTTCATAGTGTTGTAAATGAAGGATTGATTGAACAATCGATGTTTATAATATGTGAGTTAATGGTATTGGGTAGCGAAGTTACGCTCCTTCATTTTCATTGATGAAATGCAGCGTCAGAATTTTTGAAAGTCTTTCGCGTAGGGCTTTTTCGTCGTCCAGGCGGACACTGACATCGAGTAAAGTGTCTGTAGCTGTGTAGTTGCGTGCTGTTATTTCTGCTCCTGCTTCGCGAATGAAGCGCATGGCTGTGTCGGCATCGGCATAGGGTGCGCTGATGGTAAACTGACTCTTGATGATGCATTCTTCGACTTCGGCTAAGTCGAGGGCTTCGGCTGCTACGCTTTTGTAGGCTACTCCCAAGGGACCTGTACCTAATTTTACGCCGCCGAAATAACGTACTACGATGGCCAGGGTGTACGTGAGATTACGCGAAAGTATTTGGCCTAAAATGGGGCGACCGGCAGTTCCTGAAGGTTCGCCATCGTCGTTGGCGCGGGTAGAACTACTGTCGTCATTAAGAACATACGCATAGCAAACGTGACGGGCATCGTAGAATTTCTTTTTGTATTGCGCGACAATCTCTTTAGCTTCTGCCTCGTTGCTAACATGGAATGCAAAGGCTAAAAAGCGCGAACGTTTTTCTGTGAGTTGTGCTTCAGCAGATGTTTTTAGTGTGAGGTAAGTATCCATGGGTTACCTTGATTAAATGATGTCAGCTCAGTGACATGAGATTGGATGATGCCGTGCGGTGTTTTGCAAGTTGACAGATGTTTGACTGATGGCTGGTGCCACCTGATTGCACGGGGTATTCTTCCTTATTTTGCCAATAAAATAATAGTGGGAGCAGCCATATTTTCTGCTCCCACTATTAGGAATGTTCTGCGAGGGCATTAATGTTGGTTAATGCTTCGAATTCCTGAATCAATTAAAGTGGTACAGGAAAGTGGCTACACCGGTAAGAGCTGGTTTACGCTGATCCTTGATTTCAATGGTGAATTTGATTTCAACCTTGCAGATGCCGCGCAGATTGGCAATGCTTTGGAGCGTGGTAACCAATCGAACACTTTGTCCGCTCAATACGGCTTGTCCAAACTTCATCTTGTCCATGCCGTAATTCACCATCATCTTTAAATTGTTTACTTGCAGAATCTGCTCCCACATGTAGGGCAGCAATGAGAGGGTCAGGTAGCCATGTACGATGGTTTGACCGAACGGACCGGTTTTGGCACGTTCCGGATCGACATGAATCCATTGGTGGTCGAGTGTGGCATCAGCGAATGCGTTGATGCGGTCCTGGTCTACCTCGAGCCATTCAGATTTGCCAAGTTCTTGGCCTACGTATTGTTCAAATTCTTCGTACGAGTTGATGGTAAGCATAACAGTAGTTATTTGTGGTTTATAATTATCGGTTAGACTTTATCGGTTTGAAATTTCGTCGAGCGTCAAGGAACTGATGAGCATTTGCGGTGTCAATTCCATTTGGCAGTTGTATGACCCAAAAGTTTTACCTTCGTCGTCGCGCTGTATGTGCTGGTCGATGGTACAATTAACAATGTAACCTCTGGTAGGGTCGGTTTGTCGTTTGATACTCATGTCGCGGTTGACAATGAATTCGCATCCTTGGATGTGCTCATTGAACATTCCCTTGATGGTTGATACTACCATGCCTTTTGTGACGTCTTTTTGACTCAGGAACTTTTGCATGGTGGCAGTGATGTTTGAGCAGATAGACGTTTCGTCTTGGTTGGCAAAGCCCTGGAAAAAGACATTTACAACATCCTGAATGGCTGCAGTTTCTTCTTCAGAGATTTCCTGACTTTTTAAATTGCCCTCAGCGACTGATGCTTCAGATGCATATCGTCCGTCGGGATGAGCATTTAGATAGTCCTGGAAAGCAGCCGGTGTGCCGATACGTTGAGCTGTAATATAGTCGAGAGAATCAATTTTGATGTCGCATAAATGGTTGAAGTGTGTGTCGTCAAACTGTTTCTTGAACTGAACGAAGTCGCCTACTTTATCCGAAAGTGCGATTTTGTTCCAAGAGTCGAGCATGCGTTCCAGTTTTTCCAAACGTTGCTTGACTTCCGTTGCACGAGGGCTGTTGGGGAAGTTGGTTAGGAAGTCTTTGTAATCCTGAGGATTGTCGTTGTTGGCTAAAACTCCGTATGCCAAGTCTTCGTTGGTAGCTTCTGTTTGCAGTGAGTTGTAATATACAGCACCGGCAATGAGGCTGATTAGCAGGATGCCACCTGCAATGAACCAGCCCCATTTACGTTTAGGCGTATCGGGTTGCAAGTTCGTATTCTCAGTTTCTTTGATGATTTTTTCAGATTTTTTTTCAGTTTCAAGTTGTTCCATTGTGTAGTAGTTTGTGAGTTGATGCCTTGACTGTAAGTGTTAGTATGGAAAAGGTCCTTCAATCATTCTGCAAATTTACGCTAAGTTGCTTGAAAACCAAAGTAACTGCTTGTTTTTTCACACTTCGTTGAAAATGTGCTTGAAAATTTGGTTGAAATCGCAATTATTGCTTAATTTTGCGCGTAAATATTTTTTGATGAATGGATCGTTTGTATAAAATTAAGAAGGGCTTAGACCTTAAATTGGAAGGCGAAGCGGTTGCAAAACTTACGGTGCTTCCTCTGAGTGAGGAGTATGCGGTAATGCCAACCGATTTTCCCGGCGTGATGCCTCGTGCCATCGTAAAAGAAGGCGATAAGGTGTTGGCTGGTGATGCCTTGTTTGTAGACAAAGCTACGGAAAGCATCAAGTTTGTTTCGCCTGTGAGCGGAACCGTTGTAGGTGTAGAACGTGGCGAACGCCGTAAACTGTTGCGTTTTCGCGTAAAAGCTGATAAAGAGCAACTTTACAAGGATTTTGGTGTCAAAAACCCCTCTAAGCTTACAGGCTCTGAGGTAAAGCAACTGATGCTTGAAAGCGGACTTTTTGCGTTTGTTCGTCAGCGTCCGTACGACGTGATTGCCAATGCAGCTGATGAGCCAAAGGCTATTTTCGTGTCTGCATTCAGCAAGATGCCTTTGGCTGCCGACTTTAGCTTTGTTTCCGCAGGTCGTGAAGCTGATTTTAAAGAAGGTATCAAAGCCTTGGCGCGCATTGCTACCGTGAACTTGGGTATTTCGCCCGAACAAATCAATTCGCAGTTGTTGCCTATCAGCGAGGCTGTTGTAAGTGTGTTCGATGGTCCTAATCCATCGGGCAATGTAGGTGTGCACATTAACCACGTAAATCCTGTTAATAAGGGTGAGGTAGTGTGGACGCTGAATGCCGAAATGGTTGTCGTATTGGGTTCTTTGCTCCGTACCGGTAAGTTGGACATGAAACGTCGCTTGGCAGTTGCTGGATCAGAAGTAAAGGAACCTCAGTATGTTGAGACTCTCGTGGGTGCACCTTTGGCAGATGTGTTGAAGAATCAACTGGCAAAAACTGAACACGTTCGTATTATCAATGGTAATCCTTTGGTAGGTTACAAATCTGCAATTACTGATTTCGTTGGTGCTTTTAGTACTGAAATTTGTGCCATTCCCGAAGGTGATGATGTGAATGAAGCGTTTGGTTGGATTGCACCTCGCTTGAATGACTTTTCAACCAGCCGCAGCTATTTCTCATGGTTGTTTGGTAAGAAACGCGCTTATAACTTAGACTGCCGCATCAAGGGTGGTGAACGCCACATGATTATGAGTGCAGAATATGAACGCGTATTCCCCATGGATATTTATCCCAGCTATTTGGTTCAGGCTATCATTACCGGCGATATTGATCGTCAGGAAGCTTTGGGTATTTACGAAGTAGCTCCCGAGGATTTTGCTGTGGCAGAATTTATTGACTCCTCTAAGCTTGAGTTGCAGCGTATCGTACGCGAAGGACTTGAGGTTCTGAGAAAAGAAAATGCTTAAGTTTAGATTATAGGATACAACCGTAGTTGCATATAGTTTCAGTTATCTGTGTAAAAGTGCACTACTGGTATTTCTTAAATAACGATTGAAATGATCAAACAATTCTTTGATAAAATCCGTCCCAATTTTGAAGAAGGCGGCAAATTGCATGCCTTCCGATCAGTGTTCGAGGGAATGGAAACATTTATGCTGGTGCCGAATACCACTTCGAAAGTGGGCGTGAGCATTCACGATGCAATCGACTCAAAGCGCATCATGTCTTTTGTTGTAATTGCACTTATTCCGGCATTGCTCTTCGGTATGTACAACATCGGTTATCAAAATGCTGCAGCTGCTGGTAAACTGGCAGAAACAGGATTTTGGTCCATGTTCCTTTATGGTTTCCTTTTAGTGCTTCCTAAAATTGTAGTATCCTACGTAGTCGGCCTCGGTATTGAGTTTGCCGTTGCACAATGGAAGAAAGAAGAAATTCAGGAAGGTTATCTTGTTTCGGGTATTCTCATTCCCTTGATTGTGCCCGTTAACTGTCCGCTGTGGATGCTTGCTTTGGCTGTAGCATTTTCAGTAATTATCTGTAAGGAAATTTTTGGTGGTACGGGTATGAATATATTCAACCCCGCATTGATAGCTCGTGCCTTCTTGTTCTTCTCTTATCCCACAAGCATGAGTGGTGATAAAGTATGGGTAGCAGGTAAGGAAGTGTTCGGCTTGGGTTACAATCTGCCCGATGCAGCCACCATGGCAACTCCTCTTGGTGAAGTTGGTGCCGGTCTTCAGCCCACAGCTTCGCTCAGCGATATGATTGTAGGTCTTATTCCTGGTTCTATTGGTGAAACTTCAGTGATTGCTATCGCCATTGGTGCCTTGATTTTGCTCTATACGCAGATTGCTTCAATCCGTACCATGACTAGCGTATTTGTTGGTGGTGTATTGGTTGCCGTGCTGTTTAATATGGCAGGTATGGAAGGAAATGCAGTAGCCAACATGCCTTGGTACGAACACATCGTAACTGGCGGTTTCTGCTTTGGTGCCGTGTTTATGGCAACAGACCCCGTTACCAGTTCGCGTACAGAAAAGGGACAGTATGTATATGGTTTCCTTATCGGTGCATTGGCCATCTTGATTCGTGTGCTTAACCCCGGTTATCCCGAAGGCATGATGCTTGCCATCCTCTTTATGAATATGTTTGCTCCGTTGATTGACTATTGCGTGATTCAGCGCAACATCAATAAACGAATGAAGCGAGTACAAAAATAAATATGTTTTTAGCTTACAATATTTAGGGTAGGTTCGCTTGCCTTGAGTTTGAAGCTTATAAACTTAAGAATGACATGAATACCAATAAAAATTCATACACCATTATTTATGCTTCGGTGCTGGTGATTGTCGTAGCCTTCTTGCTTGCGTTCGTATCTTCTTCGCTGAAGCCTACGCAGGATCAGAATGTAGCACTTGATAAGAAAAAGCAAATTCTGGCTGCCGTTAATATTCGCGGTTTGCAAAGTGCTGCAGACGTTGAAGCTAAGTACAACGAAGTGGTTGCGTCTGATATGGTGGTAAAAGCCGACGGCTCAGTCGTAAAAGAGGGCAAAAGTAAGGATAAAGACGGCTTTAAAGTTGAAAATAAAGACCTTAATGAAAACAATCTGCCCGTTTATATCTGCAAAGTGAATAATGAAACCAAGTATGTAATTCCTATGACAGGTCGTGGCCTTTGGGGCGGTTTGTGGGGTTACATCGCAGTAAATGCAGACTTGAAAACAGTTTACGGCGCCTTTATTTCACACGAAAGTGAAACGGCAGGCTTAGGTGCCCTTATTGCAGAAGAAAAATTCCAAGATCAATTCAAAGGAAAGCACATCTTTGCTGATACTACCAGCCAGCAGGTTGCACTCACCGTTGTGAAAAACGGTAAGGTAGAAGCCGGCAAGGAAAATTACCAGGTTGATGGTATTACCGGTGCAACGTTGACTTCCGTCGGTGTAGCCAATATGGTAACTCAGGGCATCCAGCAGTACTTGGGCTATTTCGAATCCTTAAAGAAATAACATGCAAACTTGTGAAGCTTAGAACCAATCGACTGATAAACTAAATGTATAGAAACAATCGTCATGCTGTTTCGTTCAGGACATTCTCTTTATCAAGATAACAGTATAAGCTTTTACACTTATTATTAATGTATCATGAGTTTATTTTCAAAAGAAAATCGCGAAGCGCTCACCGGCCCGTTAAACCTGAATAACCCCGTAACTGTTCAGGTGTTGGGTATTTGTTCAGCTTTGGCCGTAACTTCACAGCTTGAGCCCGCCATTGTGATGGGTTTGTCTGTAACGGTGATTACCGCTTTTGCCAACGTAATCATTTCGCTCCTTCGTAAAACAATTCCTAATCGAATTCGTATCATAGTTCAGCTGGTTGTTGTAGCAACCCTCGTAACCTTGGTTTCTCAAATACTGAAAGCCTATGCCTACGACGTAAGTGTTCAGCTCTCAGTGTATGTAGGACTTATCATTACCAACTGTATCCTTATGGGTCGTCTTGAGGCTTTTGCCATGATGAACGGTCCTTGGGAGTCATTCCTCGATGGTGTGGGTAACGGTATTGGTTATGCTTGGATTCTCGTAGCCGTAGGTGCCGTGCGCGAATTGTTAGGAAACGGAACCTTGCTTGGCTTGCGCATCATTCCTGAATGCCTTTATGTTGAAAACGGCGGCTTCTATGTAAACAATGGTATGATGACCATGCCCGCAATGGCATTGATTCTCGTAGGTTGCCTCATTTGGCTGTTGCGCTCGTTCAACAAAGAAAACGCAAAATAGCATAACCGAGGAGGGAAATCTGGCAGGAGAATACAGCATGTAAATCAAACTGTATCTCTCAGATACCAACTCAAATATTAATTAGCAAATTATGGAACATCTTTTAAGTTTGTTCGTCCGCTCAATTTTTGTGGACAATATGATATTTGCATTCTTCCTCGGTATGTGTTCTTATTTGGCAGTATCGAAGAATGTAAAAACCGCCTTGGGCCTTGGTGTAGCCGTTATTTTCGTGTTGTGCATCACCGTGCCTGTTGACTATTTGTTGCAGACGCGCGTATTAGGTCCTGACTGTATTGTTGAAGGTGTAGATTTGTCATTCCTGTCGTTCATCATCTTCATCGCCGTGATTGCAGGTATCACCCAGTTGGTTGAAATGCTTGTTGAGCGTTTCTCACCTTCGCTTTATGCAGCTTTGGGTATTTTCTTGCCGCTTATTGCCGTTAACTGTGCCATCATGGGTGCCAGTTTGTTCATGCAGCAGCGCATCGGCATGGAACCGGGTAGTTCGCAGTACATTGGCAGCGTAGTAGACGCTCTGGTATATGCACTTGGTTCGGGTGTGGGTTGGCTTTTGGCTATCGTAGCTTTAGCTGCTATCCGCGAAAAAATGGCTTACACCGATGTACCCAAGCCCCTTCAGGGTTTAGGTATCACCTTTATCACCGTAGGTCTGATGGCAATGGCATTTATGTGCTTCTCAGGTCTGAATATCTAATTTTTAAGTAGGGGAGAAGTAACCGATTCTTCTCCTCACTTAATCAAAAGCTTTTATAAAGTGGATTCAAATCTCATTTTAGCAAGTATTGGAGTATTCCTTTTTATCATACTCCTTTTGGTAATTATTCTGCTTGTTGCCAAGAAATATCTTTCGCCCAGTGGAAAAGTTACGATTACAATCAATGGAAAAGATTCTGTAAGCGTTGATCAAGGCGGCAATCTTTTAACTACACTTTCAGAGCAAGGTATCTACCTTCCTTCTGCCTGTGGAGGTAAAGGTAGTTGCGGTCAGTGCAAATGCCAAGTTGTTGAAGGTGGTGGTGAAATCCTCGATTCTGAGCGTGGTCACTTCACCCGTAAGCAAGCCAAGGAACATTGGCGCTTAGGTTGTCAGTGCAAGGTTAAGGGCGATATTTCAGTACAAGTTCCCGACAGCGTTCTCGGTGTCAAGGAATACGAATGTACGGTTATCTCTAACAAGAACGTGGCCACCTTTATCAAAGAGTTCAAGGTGCAGCTTCCTGCCGGAGCTCACATGGACTTCCTTCCCGGTTCGTACGCACAGATCAAGATTCCTACATTCTCAATGGATTATGACAAAGACATTGATAAGGATTTGATTGGCGAAGAATACCTTCCCGCATGGCAGAAGTTCGGTCTGTTCCCCTTGAAGTGTGTCAACACCGAGCCTACAGTTCGTGCCTATTCAATGGCTAACTATCCTGCTGAAGGCGACGTATTCATGCTCACCGTACGTATTGCTACGCCTCCTTTCAAGGCAGACCGCAGTGGATTTATGGATGTAAATCCCGGTATCGCTTCATCTTACATCTTTACGCTTAAACCCGGCGACAAAGTAATCATGAGTGGTCCTTATGGCGACTTCCATCCCCATTTCGATTCTAAGAAAGAAATGATTTGGGTCGGTGGTGGTGCCGGTATGGCTCCCCTCCGTGCGCAAATCATGCACATGACCCGTACGTTGAATTGCCGTGATCGCGAAATGCACTATTTCTATGGTGCACGCGCTCTCAACGAGGTGTTCTATTTGGAAGACTTCCAGCAGTTGGAAAAGGACTTCCCCAACTTCCATTTCCACCTCGCCCTCGACCGTCCCGATCCCGCAGCCGATCAGGCAGGCGTGAAGTATACAGCCGGATTCGTACATCAAGTTATGTTCGAAACCTACTTAAAGGATCACGACGCACCTGAAGATATCGAATACTACATGTGTGGTCCTGGCCCCATGTCAAATGCCGTTGTTAAGATGCTTGATAGCTTAGGTGTAGAACCCGAAAGTATTATGTACGATAACTTTGGTGGATAATATTTTGACGTAAGTTATCGGGGCTTCAAACCTGTAATTAGTTATTTTGGAAGAAATGTTGCAAGGTTACTTTTTAGTAGTAGCATTGTAGCATTTCTTCCTTTTTTATGCTTATAATTAGACCTATATGCCTATAATTACCCTGTTTTTGCAGGGTAATACATAAAATACAGGGATAGTTATTGCCATGCTTAATAAAGTTATACCTTTGCAGCATGAATCATACAATTCAGCAGTGAGCGAAATTTGAATATCCGTGCATGCAGTTTCTATCCGGCTTGTAATTATATCCAAGGGTTTCAGGCAGGCCTACATGCCTTACTTTCTGTTGTATCAAAATGTCAAAGAACGATGTGGTAAAAAATAATGAATTCTGTTTTTTCATCAAGGTGGCCTATGTCCCGCCTTCCTTTCGCTTGCAAAGATACAACATGAACACCCCGAAATCCCAATTTTTTCGGCACTCGATATCGCACCTGCATTTTTTGAACTTTCAAAAACTGATTCTAATTGGCTTATATTCAGCAATTTCAGAGCACCTTTTGAATGCAATAAAAACGTTTATTGTGATATTGGTTTTCTGCTTGTGCATCCTGTAAAAGCGATGCAAATTCAGGGTTCTTCCCATCACACCTGCATTTTGAGCATCCAACAGCGAGCCATGAAACATGAATTTAGGCAGACAATGTGTTGTTTAGTATAGCAATCCGAACCTTGTACATTGTAAGAAAAAAAATATTTTACCCATGAAACAAATTGATTTATCAGAGGGATACCCCGTCAAGAATTTTAAGCAATCTACCAAACGTTATTGTCAAACCCTCGATTTGCGTGATAATCCCGAATTGATTGAAGCTTATCGCAAGTTGCATTCGCCCGAAGGGGTATGGCCCGAAGTACTTCAAGGCATACGCACGGTAGGTATTTTGGAAATGGAAATCTATCTGCTTGGTACCCGTTTGTTCATGATTGTTGAACTTCCTGCAGATGTCGATTGGACCACGGCCATGCAGCGCCTCTCAACCCTCCCCAAACAAGCAGCCTGGGAAGAGCTGACCGCCCGTTATCAACAAGCTGACCCATCCTCCGCTTCGGCAGAGAAATGGCAACTGATGGAGCGTATTTTCCATCTGTACGAGTAAAAAATCATACATTCCTTGCATATTGTTGCAGCTCAAGCTGCTATCAACGCATCGTAGTCACGGCTACGCTCGTTGATAGCAGCTTTTTGTATCTATGTATCCGTCATTTCCGTTTTTATATGTCCTCTTTTGGGTTAAAGTCCTTTTGTATCAAATGTCTATGGGTAAATGCCCTATTCTTGTAAGCGTCTGAGAAATCAATAACTATTCTCTAAGTGATTAATAAAAAATTTCGAATTACAAAATATTTTCCACTTATTTTCCAAGTGTTTACAAAAACGTAATAGAAATTTAATAAAAGCCTTTGTTCTTCACTCTTCATATATTAAATTTGCAGCACAACCCATTTTTAGAACCCGACTATATGGATTTTTTCTATTTAGGAATTTTATTATTCCTCATTGTGTTAGCCACTTTCGACCTTTCAGTAGGTGTGGCTAATGATGCAGTCAACTTTTTAAGTCCTGCAGTGGGCGCCAAAGCGGCCAAGTTTCGCACCATTCTACTCGTTGCAGCTATTGGTATCTTTGTAGGTGCCAGTACATCGAGTGGTATGATGGACATTGCACGTCATGGTATTTTAAATCCACATTATTACACCTTCGACGATGTGATGTGTATATTCTTGGCGGTAGCAGCCACCGATGTCATTTTGCTCGACATCTTCAACACATTAGGTATGCCTACATCAACCACCGTTTCTATGGTGTTCGGTTTGTTGGGCGGTAGCACTGCTTTGGCATTTTCGAAGATTGTAAGCAGTGGGCAAACCTATGCCGAGTTAATCAACACCGACAAGGCCTTAAGTGTAATCATTGGTATTTTCCTTTCTGTAGCCATTGCCTTTGTTGTCGGTTTGATAGTCATGTGGTTGGCTCGTTTGGTTTTCACTTTCCATTACAAGAAACATTTACGTTACAGCATAGCCATCTTTGGCGGTATTAGCGTAACTTCTATTTTTTACTTCCTGCTTGTAAGTGGCTTGAAATCAAGTACTTTGCTCTCAAACTTTGGCTGGACTCCTCAGTGGATTAGTGCCAATAGTCACTACATTCTGCTGGTAAGTTTCTGTGTCTTTACGGTTATTATGGAAATACTCCATCTCTGTAAAGTAAACATTTTCCGCATTGTCGTTTTGTTCGGAACCTTTGCCTTAGCAATGGCCTTTGCAGGCAACGACTTAGTCAACTTTATCGGTACACCTTTGGCCGGACTTGAGTCATTCCTCGATTTCACAGCCAATGGTAATGGCGCTAAACCCACCGAGTATATCGTACACGTATTAGCCGGCGAAAGCCAGTTGCCTGGTAAACATTTCTTCCTGATTGGCGCCGGAGTCATTATGACCGTGGCTATTTTTACCTCGAAGAAAGCGCACAAAGTGGTTGAAACCACCGTGAACCTTTCTCGTCAGGACGAAGGTGAAGAAGTTTTCTCTTCATCAAAAATTGCACGTCGTACGGTACGAGCCGTTCTTAATACCACCGGAGTTCTTTCAAAGTACATACCTCAGAGCGTATCTCGTTGGATTGACACACGTTTCCAACAGGAAGGCACAGAACTCGAGGAGGGTGCAGCTTTCGACCAAGTACGTGCAGCCGTGAATTTGGTATTAGCCGGTTTACTCATTGTAATTGGTACCACACTTCAGCTCCCTCTCTCCACCACCTATGTAGCCTTCATGGTAGCCATGGGTTCATCATTGGCCGACCGTGCCTGGGGGCGCGAAACTGCAGTTTACCGTATTACCGGTGTAATCACCGTGATTGGTGGATGGTTCATCACCGCAGGTGCTGCATTCATTGTAAGTTTCCTCATTGCCACGCTCAATCACTTCGGTGGATTCGTAGCCATGCTGTTGGTAATGTGTTTGGTTGCCTTTGTAATCATCAACAATAACCGCAAATTCAAGCAAAAGCGCGAACAAGACAATGTCGACACGCTTTTCCGTCAGTTAGTTCGTAGTCACGACAAGGCTGAAACCTGGGATTTGCTCATTCAGCATGTGCGCCGCACCCAGGGCGATGTGCTCACATTCACGCGCGATACTTTCCGCAATATCACGCAGGGACTGATGCACGAAAACATGAAACAACTTCGCACGGCAGCGCATGCCATCGAAGATGAAAAAGGTATTTGGAAGCGTTACCGCCGCAAGGAAATTGTGGGAATGCGCAAAATCGACTACCTCCTCGCCGTGGAAAAGAACACTTGGTTCCACCTCGGCTGTAACAGTTCAACCCAGCTCATCTACGGTTTGAAGCGTATGTTAGAGCCGTGTATTGAGCATGTCGATAACAATTTCAAGCCTCTGCCTCAGGATTATATCGACGAACTTATTCCCTTGTGCAATGATGTCGACAAATTCCTCGAAGAAGCACGCCGCATGATTACTACTGGTGATTTCGACGGAGCAGACGAATTGTTGGTTGAAGGTAATGCCATCAAGAGCCGCATTTCGCAGATTCGTCATTCACAGCAGGATCGCATTCAGCGTGAAGATTCAAATATCAAGGTAGCTTTGCTTTACCTCTCTACATTGCAGGAAACTCAGGAATTGATGAGTATTTCGCGTCATTTGCTCCGTGCAAGCAAGCGTTTTCAGGTGCAATAAAATTTTGATTCTAACGCTTTGTTAAGTCGCGTCATTTTTTATGACCCATTGACAATTAACACCCATAAGAAAACCGGATGTATAGTCTGTTCGTAGTAACAAGACTTACATCCGGTCTTTTTGTGTTATAAAAATTTTGGCCTTCAAAATATTTTCAAAGTTGTTTCTGTTCAGTAGCCAATTCATGGGGTAAACGCACAAGCTCACCTTATGCTTATTCGTAGTTCCTCCTGGCTTGCTATGCAGTCCGGCAGCGTCACACAGCGCTGTTAATCCGTCTGTTTTTCAGTAACCATCCCATCTACCCCATATTT
>FR901659.1 GCA_000437675.1 Prevotella sp. CAG:891 | reverse complement strand
AAGATTTAGGGGTTTTCAAATGCGAGTCTCTATAAAAGTAGGTGCTCAACCTCTACCATCGTTTTGAGCACCTACTTCCTATTTTTCTTATTTTGTTTAAAACATCTTTCTTACGCGGTCAATACCCTGTACCAGTGCATCCACTTCCTCGCGGGTGGTGTACAGTGCAAACGAAGCGCGGGCCATGCCTTCCACACCGCAGCGAGCCATGAGGGGCTGAGCGCAGTGGTGTCCCGTGCGTATCGCTATGCCCAGGCGGTCGAGTAGTGTACCCAGGTCGAGTGGATGAATGTCGCCCACGTTAAAGGCCACCACCGCATCCTTGCCCGGTGCCGTGCCGTAAAGGTGCATGCCGGGAATCTGCTGCATCTGCTCCATGGCATAGCGCGTCAGTTCCGCCTCGTGTGCATGAATCTGGTCCATACCCAAGTTGTTCACATAGCGCAATGCCTCGGCCAGTGCGTGCGTACCCACATAGTCGGGCGTACCTGCTTCGAATTTAAAGGGAAGTCGTTCGTAGGTCGTATGTTCAAAAGTCACGCGGGCAATCATTTCGCCACCGCCCTGATACGGAGGCATGGCATCGAGCAGTGCCTCTCGGCCGTAAAGCACCCCGATACCCGTCGGGCCATACACCTTGTGTCCCGAGAACACCAGGAAGTCGCAGTCCAAATCCTGCACGTCCACCTTGAAATGTGGCACACTCTGCGCCCCGTCCACCAGGATGTGCGCCCCATGAGCGTGAGCCATAGCCGCCAGCTGCTTCACCGGGTTCACCGTACCCAGCACATTGCTCACGTGCGCCACGCTCAGCAACTTCGTGCGCGGCGTAAACAAACGTTCCGTAGCTTCAAGGTCCAGCACCCCTTCGTCAGTCATCGGCGCCACTTTCAGCACAATGCCTTTGCGTTCGCGCAGCATTTGCCAGGGTACGATGTTGCTGTGGTGTTCCATCACGCTCACAATCACCTCGTCGCCCTCGTTCAGGAAAGCCTCGCCGTAAGCCGTAGCCACCAGGTTGAGGCTCTCCGTCGTGCCGCGTGTAAACACGATTTCGCGACTCTCGCGCGCATTGATAAATTGGCGTACCGTTTCGCGTGCTGCCTCGTGCAGGTCGGTAGCTTGTTGTGAAAGGAAATGCACGCCACGGTGCACGTTGGCATTCACCGTATAGTATTCATTGACCATGGCATCCACCACGCAGGCAGGTTTTTGCGTCGTCGCTGCGTTGTCCAGATAAACAAGCGGACGGTTATACACCTGCCGCGAAAGAATGGGGAAGTTGCCACGAACAGTATTTAAGTCATACATGGTTCTTGTCGTTGTTAGTTATTTAGGGGTTTAGCAAAGTGCTTTCGGGATAAAGCATTCTTTGCCATGAAAGTATGAGAAAGGGGAGAAGAAATATCTGCCTCAAAGCACATACAGCCTTTGCGCAGTTTGAACTGCATGCAAAGGCTGTACGGTTTGTATAAAATGAAGTCGTCTGAACTTTTATGAAATTCAAGAT
>FR901658.1 GCA_000437675.1 Prevotella sp. CAG:891 | reverse complement strand
GGAGGCTTTGCTCGTTTATGGAGGTAAGGGATTGATGCTGCTTGGGGGAAAGTCGTTATACATTCTTACGGCTCCTATGCTACTTCTGTTAGCCAGGCTTACTACGCATTTACAAGGTATATCAAAGTTCAGCGGTCTTTTAACCACGATAATCAGCATTACTTTTGAAGGTTCTGAGGGCGTAGCCTCCCTATGTAATTTTGACTGAGCCGATGCTATGTCAGATTCGAACTGGCTTTGTTTTTCCGTTTTGACCCTCGATTTTGAATATCCCTATTTCATTTTTTTTTTCGCCTAAAAACAGTTTTGAAACGTTTGAGTCTGAATGATTTTGTTATACGTTATTCAAGTGAGTTATAGGTGAGGTGCGATATTAGGTCGTCAAAAAATTTGGATTTCGCGTATTTGAAGTTGTATCTTTGCATCAGCAAACGAGTTCTGACGGCAACGGCTGCAGACGATGGGCGTGAGAACTTAGCCTCACAGAGATGAAATGATGAAGAAACTAACCCTGAATGATTAACAGATTAAACCAGAAAAACGTATGAACAAATCAGAAAAGTGGCTCCTTGCCTTTAAGGTGATTTACGACGCCTTGAAATATGTGATAGATCACTTTAAGGAGTGGACCACCCGTAAATCCAAAAACTAAACATTTTGGGCTTGCCTTTTGCTCGATGAGCGGTGTGGCTGCCCAACCTAACCGACACACACACAGAATTTTTTACTAACGAAAAAACTTAATTACCATGTTGAAATTTAAAGTTACCAAAGCTACTTGTCGTCTTCAAGGTGAAGATAAAGTGATTTATTTTAAAACTGTAGCTCCTGTTGAGCCGGTGATGCTTGAGCAGGTGATTGATGAAATCAGTGAGGTATGTACGCTCACCCGCGCTGATATAAAGGGCGGCCTGGTGGCCATGCAGATGGCCGTGTTGAAGCACTTGCAGAATGGTTCTTCGGTACGCTTGGGCGATTTGGGTTGCTTCCGTCCTACGCTTTCGGGCAAGAGTGCCCCATCGATTGAGGAATTGCGCAAGAAGGCCGATTTTAGGGTCAGAGTGCGCTTCCAACCTTCGGGATGGCTGACTGAAAGCATGAAACCTAAAAATGTGCGTCTGGAGGCTTATGTTGCCCCTAAAGCTACGGAATAAGCAAGTGATGCGCCAGTTGTAAACATTTTCATCTAACCCAAAATAAAAGCTGTTTCTAAGCAGGTGTTCTCAATTATTTAAAGATGTGATACTATCGTAGTATTTTTACTTGGTATGGTGTTCTTGCACCGTATTTGCTGCGGCAAGGTCTGCACAAATAATAACGGCAGAAATAACGCCATTCAACTGTAAAGATAATTGGGAACATCTGCTTATTAGAATCACCTTACACATAACTAACCTTATAAATTTTATTTTACCATGATACAGTATATTTTCCGTAAGTTCGAAAACAAGAGTGCTAAAACCAATGCTTACCGTCGTCAGATTGTTCAAAACGGCTATGTTGACCGTAAGCGCATCATCGACGACATCGTAATGGCCACTACGCTGACTGAAGCGGATATTTCGGCTTTGCTTACCTCGCTCGAGGATGTGCTGAAGGGCCATTTGAGCCAGGGCCGCAGTGTGCGTTTGGGGTATTTGGGGTCGTTTCGCCCTACCCTGAAGGTAAAGTCGGCCGAATCGCTCGACGAGTGTATGAAGCAGCCGATTGAGCGTATTCATTGTGTGTACTTTCCTTCCACTTATTTGCGTCGCTATTTGAGCAAGGACTTTGTGAAATTCAGAGAGTATAAATATCCGGCAGAGAGTGAGGTGCTCATGACCCGTGATGATATGACCCGTGATGAAGAACCTATGGCGCAGGTGTGATGATGCTTCGGCAGCAGAGATAAGTGCCTAAAAAACAGCCCCACCTGTTTGCTTGGAAGGCAAACGGGCGGGGTTGTTGTATGAATTGTCGGGATGTTGGCTTAGTGTTTGATGACTTTTGTGCCGTCAGACAGAATGTAGACACCCGGTTCGGCTTGTTGCCAGTTAAGAATGCGGCGACCGGTGAGCGAGTAGACAGCCTTTGCGGCAGTCGGGGTGGTGCCAGGCATTTCGGTGATGCTGCTGGGGCCGGGGGTGATGAAGTCGAACGATATGACACCCTGTTCATTCTGCGAAATATTGAGGATGGGTTTGCCGAGTTTTCCGGCGGTGCCATTGAACAAGGTTGTGGCAGGCAAAGTGTCGTCGGTGAGCGAGGTGACGTTTTGCAGGCCGGGGAAGAGATCGCCCTTATAGCCGTTGAAAAGTTGCGTGAGCGTTATGCCCTTTCTGGTGCGCGTACCGTCTTTTTTATTATCGGCCGGAATGTAGGCCATGCGTTGGTGCAGGGGGTCGTTGTTAACAGCATTCGATAGCCATGCGCCAGCTTCATAGTCGACGTGGGTGACGAGCATACCCGTGCCCATACGTTTGGGATACCAAGTGCCGATTTGGCGGTTTTCGAGCAGATAATACTCTGAGGGGCATTCTGGATTTCGGATGACGTAGGCCGTGGGGCCGAGTTCCTCTTGTCCGAAGGCATACAGTTTCACACCCGTTTGTGCTTCGCTGAGTTCGGTTACGCGAAGCCAGCCCATGAAGCTGCGTTCGTAGGCCGTGTAGCCCGGGGGAGCATAGCCGTTGAAATAGTATTGGCCGTAGTCCATGATGCTCCAGTAGTCCATGGTGAGCAGGCTGTCTTTTATAGCTGCGTTGCGACCGGTGTAATAAAAGTCGGGCAGACCCAAGGCGTGGCCGAATTCGTGGCTGAAAAGACCTACACCGTCCATGTGAGCGGCAGTAATGTCGTTGGGCGTGGCACCGTAACTTTGCAAGAGTTCATTGCCCACGAAGTAGGAGTTGATGCGCACGGCACCCTGATTGACCGTGAAACTGCGGGTGGAGAATTGAGCCCAAATGTAGTCCTCGCAGCCTTTTTCGAACGAAGATTGTTCGCCCGGTCCGGCAAACATGAAACTGACGAGGGGGACTTCGCCGTTGGTGGCATAGGCCGAGAAATCGACCGTTTTTTCGGCTTGCGCAAGGGCATCGGTGATGAAATCGGTGATGTGTTCGTCAATGCGGCCGCTGGTGGAATTAGCCCCATAGTAAGCGTAGCCTTTGGGCAGGGTGACGGTGGCTACTACAGAGAAGGTCGGGGTGAAGAGCCCTTGGCTTTGCGCTGTGAAGTAGTCCTTGACCGACCCTTTGCTTCCCTGTTCGTCGGCATAGCCCGGTTCGTTGAAAAAGCGCGTTACTTTGGTGGCATCAATGGTGTCGGTAAAGGTGCGGTCGGCAAAGTTGACCATGACCACGGGGATGACCGGCGAGCCTATGGAGCAGACAGTGCCCGGAGCAGACTTTTTGTAGGTGCCCAGTCCGTCGGCTGTAGAGGCTTCGGAACGGGTGGCACGCTGCAGGCGCGGAGTAGGGTAGCGGTTGGCCAGCATTTGAGAGGCAGCTTCGATGGGCAGGCTATGCTTGTTCAGAAGTGCAGTTTCGGCGGTGGTGCGTTCAGCTTGGTTGTGGGCAAGGTGCGTGGTGCATTGCCATTCGCCTGCAGCAGGCTGGGCATAGTAAAAATTACCGTCGGTGCCACGCAGCACGGCAAGTCCGTCGGTGGTGGCATAGGTAATGTAACGTCCGTTGGCAACGGAGGTGAGGCGTAGGCTGGTGCCGTCGGGTTGTTTGTGAGTGAACTGACGTCGTTGCGGCACTGTGGCTTGGGCAATGCCAAACAGGCCGAGGGCAAGTGTCAGTGAAAGTAAAATTTTATTCATTATGACAGGTTTGTTATAGGCTGTTTCTTTGCATTTTCATTGCTGAATGGCTTCGACAGTGATGTTGGCTTCGCTGACATGGATGACGCGCAGGGGGGTGCCGGGGTTGAGAAAGGCACCCGATGATTTGACTTCGACTACCAGTCCGTTGATTTCGGCATTGCCCACTAATGCCAGGCGTGTGAGCGCTTTGCCAGTGTCGCCCACTTTGACTGAAAGTTGGGCGGTGGTGGCATTGGTGGAGTCGATGCGAGCATGGAGTGACATTCTGTCGATGGCCTTTGACCGTGTGAGCCAGCGCATGGTGATGAGGATGACGAGAATGCCAATGCCAACAGCAGCCATGGCCCACCACGGACCTAATTCAAGGTAAATGACCACTACGTCGGCCAGGGCTAAGGCCATAGAGGCTAATCCGGCTATGCCGAACCCGGGCACAATGAGAATTTCGATGAGTGCCAGCACTAAGGCGAGCAGGGTGAGGATGAAAATGACGGTCATAGGCTGTGAGAGGAATGAAAAAGAGGTGTGAACACAACTCATACCGATACAGCACTTGAGGTGCTAAGCGATATTTGACAGGTTGATACAAAAGAAAGTAGGGCAGGTAGGCCTGCTCGAAACCAAGGGATTAAGAGGCTGGGTGCGATAGCGCAACATTTGCTCCATGCCCCGGGTAACATAATGCAAAACGGCCTCAATCCCTTGTGCCCGGGTGGGGGTTGAGGGAGACAGAGGCCGTTGTGTAAAACATTTATTTTCAGTAAGCAGCGCGGTATTTTCCTTCTTCCCTGTCGTCGAGCATGGAAAGGTAGGAGGCATAGCGCGAGGGAGCGAGCTGGTGGTTTTCGAGGGCTTGCAGTACGGCACATCCCGGTTCGTGGGTGTGGGTGCAGTTCGAGAACTTGCAGCTTGCAGAAATCTTGAATATATCGGTGAAGTAATGCGCCACTTCTTCGGGTTCCATGTTGAACGTGCCGAATCCTTTGATTCCCGGAATGTCGATGATGGCACCTTTTCCGTGGAGTTCGTAGAGTTCGCTAAAAGTGGTGGTGTGCATACCTGTTCCGTGTGCTTCGGAGATATTGGCGGTTCGGGCATTGGCCTCGGGAATGAGGAGATTGAGGAGGGTGGATTTACCGACGCCCGAATGTCCGGCGAGCAGCGTAGTTTTGCCTTCGAGCAGCTGGTGCAGGGCGTCGATGCCCGTGTTTTTAAGAGCCGAAATCTGATAGCAAGGATATCCGATGTGCGTGTAGAGAGAATAGAGGTAGTCCATGTTTTCGCGTTCATCGGGTTTGAGATCATCGATTTTGTTGAACGCAATGGCTACGGGCACACGGTATGCTTCGGCCGAGGCAATGAAACGGTCGATAAACGTAGTGCTTGTTTCAGGTCGTGCCATGGTGACGACGAGCAGGGCGAGGTCGATGTTGGCGGCGAGAATATGGCTCTGCTTCGAGAGGTTCGAAGCTTTGCGGATGATGTAGTTTCGTCGTTCGTCGATTTCGGTGATGAAAGCCGCTTGCTGTCCGTCGACTTCGGTGATGGTAACGCCATCGCCTACAGCGACTGGGTTGGTTGAGCGGATGCCTCTTAAGCGGAAGTTTCCTTTCACTTTGCATTCAACGGCTCGTCCGTCGTCGGTTCTGACAAGATACCAGCTCCCTGTATTTTTAATTACAATGCCGTGCATAGGCCAAAAGGAGAGAGCGGGGGGTTAGACGGTCATGATTTCCTTGTTCTTGGCAGTCAGAATTTCCTCGATGCGCTTCACCTTTTTGTCGTGAATTTTCTGGAGGTCGGCTTCTGCGTCTTTTTCTACGTCTTCAGAAAGTCCGTCCTTGATGGCCTTTTTGAGTTTTTCGATACCGTCGCGGCGTGCGTTTCGGATAGCCACCTTGGCTTCTTCAGCCTCTTTGGCGCACTGCTTGGTGAGCTGCTTGCGTCGTTCCTCGGTGAGAGGAGGAATGCCCAGGCGGATTACTTCGCCGTTGTTTTCGGGCATGATGCCGATGGTAGAGTCGATGATGGCTTTTTCGATAACACGGAACATCTGCTTGTCCCAAGGTTTGATGGCGATGGTGCGTGCGTCGGGGGTGGAAACGGCAGCCACATTGTTGATGGGCACCATTGAACCGTATGAGTTGACGCGCAGGTCGTCCAGGATATGTATGTTAGCCTTTCCGGCGCGGATTTGAGCCAGCGTATCTTCAAGGTGCATTACGCTCATTTCCATTCTTTCCTCGCAGTCGGCGAGACATTGTTTTACGTCGAGCATGATTGATATGAAAAAAAAAAGAGATTAGGAATTGAAATCAGTAAGTTGGCGGGCGGTCTGTGAAAAAACAGCCGGAAACCAGATGAAAAATCCAGACATCGGGCGACTGTTTGAATTATCTGCCAGAATCATGGCGAGGCTTCGACAGGCCGAGGCCGCTTTCTTGTTTGGCAAAGATACGCTAAATCGTGCGCTGACGCAAATATTTATTTGCTTTTTTCAGCGTTTTTGAGCGCTGTAATGCGTAAAATCCAACACTTTGAGGCTTTCGGTGCAATTTGCGTTTTCCCTTTGATACAGAAGTGGCCTGAAAAGCCCACATTCAAGGATTTTCACGGCAGTGCCTTTGAGCCAGGCCCACATTCACCCAGAATTTTGGCCGGAACGCCGTTGGGCAGTATCTGCTTAAAAAATTTAAACCACCATTTATGCTTAAGCAATCCGAAGATTTTCTGTAACTTTGGGGGCAAAATTCTACGCATTACGAAACATGGAACATCAATTATTTCTGTATAACACGCTGACGCGTCGCAAAGAACGCTTCGTGCCCGTTCATCCGGGACATGTTGGCATGTATGTTTGCGGACCGACGGTGTATGGCGACGGCCATTTGGGGCATGCACGCCCGGCCATTACGTTCGACCTCGTATTCCGCTACTTGAAACATTTGGGCTACAAGGTGCGCTACGTGCGCAACATTACCGATGTGGGCCACTTGGAACATGATGCAGACGAAGGCGAAGACAAAATTGCCAAAAAAGCGCGTCTGGAAGAGTTGGAACCGATGGAAGTGGCTCAATACTATACGAACCGCTTCAACGAGGCTATGCAGAAACTGAATGTGTTGCCTCCCAGCATCGAACCGCATGCTACGGGACATATCATCGAACAGGAAGAACTCGTGAAGCAAATCATGGATAACGGATTTGCATACGAATCGAACGGTTCGGTGTATTTCGATGTGGTGAAATACAACGAAACGCACCGCTACGGCATTCTGTCGGGCCGTAACCTGGAGGATGTACACGATGCCAGCCGTGAACTCGACGGTGTGGGCGAAAAGAAACACCAGGTAGACTTTGCGCTGTGGAAAAAGGCGCAGCCCGAACACATCATGCGCTGGCCCTCACCCTGGAGCGAAGGTTTCCCGGGATGGCACTGCGAATGTACGGCGATGGGACGCAAATACCTGGGCAACCACTTCGATATTCACGGTGGCGGCATGGACCTGGTGTTCCCGCACCACGAATGCGAAATTGCACAGGCTGTGGCGTCGCAAGGCGACCAGATGGTGAAGTACTGGATGCACAACAACATGATTACCATTGCCGGCAAGAAAATGGGTAAGAGCTACAATAACTTCATTACGCTCGACCAGTTCTTTACCGGTAATCACCCGCTGCTGGAGCAACCGTACAGCCCGATGACTATCCGCTTCTTTATTCTGCAGGCGCAGTACCGCTCGACGGTCGACTTCTCGAACGAGGCTTTGCAGGCTTCGAAAAAGGGCTTCGACCGACTGATGGACGCTGTGGCTCAGCTGGAACGCATCGAAGCAAACGAAAAGGGTGCGCTGACCGAGGCTTACGCTGAGGAAGTGATGAATAAATGCTACGAGGCGATGGACGATGACTTTAACTCGCCGATCGTGATTTCGCACTTGTTCGATGCAGCCCGCGTTATCAACCAGTTGGCCGACAAGTCGCAAACCATTACGCCTGCCGGACTTGATGCGCTGAAAAAGGCAGTTCATACCTTTGTATTTGACATTCTGGGACTGAAGAGCGAGGCTGAAGGCGGCAATGCCGACCGTGAAGCTGCCTATGGACAGGCCATCGACTTGTTGCTGCAACTCAGAGCCAAAGCTAAGGCAGCCAAGGATTGGGCAACCAGCGACCAAATTCGCGACGAACTGGCTTCGTATGGTTTCGAAGTGAAGGATACGAAAGAGGGTGCTACCTGGAAACTCAATAAATAAAAATAACTGGATGTTCTGCTGTAAGTCCATAAGTATTGGAACGCTCTGCAGTAAATCCATTTCATACTGATAATCAAGGCCGACACGAAGGGCGATAACATTGTCGTTTGCCGTGTCGGCCTTTTTTTGGTTTTCTGATTTTTTTGACAAATGCTTTATGCCCCCTAAAAAGAAAAAACCTACCAATCCGTTTGCCTTCAAAGCGCGTGCCGAAAGAGCCGGAAAAAAGAAGACGGGAAAACGCATTGGCAAATCAAAGCCCGAAAAGGCCAATAACCAACGAAACCGCATCATCCGATAAGCTGCGCGGACACCCATTCCGGCTGTTCGCAGATGCCATGCGGATATGAACTCTCTGAACAAAAAAACTATGAAAACTCTGTCTACATCGATACTTACTTCAGCTTTATGGGTTGCAGGCGTTCTCGCTGCTGCAGCCCAGGAACCTGCCGATTATGTAAATCCCTTTATTGGCGGTGCTGCCAACGGACACACCTTTCCGGGAGCGTGTACACCCTTTGGCCTGGTGCAAAGCAGTCCGGTTACCGGAGCTGTAGGGTGGCAGTATTGCGCCGAATATTTGCATTCCGATGCACGCGTATGGGGCTTTACGCAAACCCATTTGAATGGTACGGGCTGCATGGACTTGGGCGATGTGCTGGTGATGCCCTCGACGGCACGCGACCAACGAACCGACTATCGCAGCCTGATGGACAAGCAGTCGGAAAAGGCCTCGCCAGGCTATTACTCGGTGGAACTGACCGAAACCGGGGTGAAGGCCGAACTGACGGCAACCCCGCATGTGGCCTTTCACCGCTACACGTTTCACCGCGCCGATTCGGCAGCACTCTATGTCGATTTGCAGCATGGTCCGGTGTGGAATGAATCGATGTACCGTTCACACGTCAAAGCCTGCGAGGTGAAGTGGCTGAACGGACAGATGCTTTCGGGACACGTTCAAACGAGCGTGTGGGTGAATCAGGACCTTTACTTCGTGATGACCTTTTCGCACCCCGTGAAGCGGGTCGACAATCTGCCGTTGCAAGCTACCGAACGCGGAAACCGCATGTTGGTGTATTTCGACCTGAAACCCGGCGAGCAACTGGGAGTGAAAATTGCGATTTCTTCGGCATCGGTCGAGGGAGCTGCGCAGAACTTGCAGGCCGAGTGTAAGCACTGGGATTTTGATGCCGCCACCCGGCAGGCGCGGAATGCCTGGAACCACCTGTTGGGACGCATCGAGGCTAAGGGTAGCCAAGAAGAACTGACAAATTTTTACACGGCTTTTTACCACACGCTGATTCAGCCTAACAACATAGCTGATGTCGATGGCACTTACCGTAATGCCAAAGGACAACCGGCCAAAGCCGAAGGCGGCACGTTTTACTCTACGTTTTCGACGTGGGACACGTATCGCGCAGCTCACCCCTTTTACACCCTGGCAGTGCCCGAAATGGTCGACCCCTTTGTGCGCTCACTGGTCAGCCAGGCCGAGGTGCAGGGCCATTTGCCCATCTGGACGCTTTGGGGCAAGGAAAACTATTGCATGATAGGCAACCACTCGGTGAGCATCGTGGCTGAGGCTTATGAAAAGGGTTTCCGCGGCTTCGACGCAGAACGGGCTTTCGCGGCAGTGAAACGTACGCAGACAGTGAGCCACAAAATGAAGTCGGACTGGGAAAAATACATGCGCTATGGTTATTTCCCTTGCGACTCAGTGACCTCAGAAAGCGTGTCGTCGACCCTCGAGTCGGTTTACGACGATTATGCAGCCGCCTGCATGGCCCGGCGGATGGGCAAGAAAGAGGATGCAGCTTATTTTACGCGCCGGGCAGCATTTTACAAAAACCTTTTCGACCCCTCTACGCGCTTCATGCGTCCCAAACTGAGCAACGGAGCGTGGAAAACGCCTTTCAACCCTTCGGATTTGGCGCATGCTGAAAGTGTGGGCGGCGACTATACCGAGGGCAATGCCTGGCAGTACACCTGGCATGTGCAGCACGACGTTCCGGGGCTGATTGCGCTGATGGGCGGCAAAGAGGCATTTTGCCAGAAACTCGATTCGCTGTTTACCGTGAAAATGAAGGGGCAATCGTTAGCCGACGTAACGGGACTGATTGGCCAATATGCACACGGCAATGAGCCTTCGCACCATGTGGCCTACCTGTACGCCCTGGCAGGCAAACCAGAACGGACTCAGGAACTGGTGCGCGAGATTGTCAGCACGCAGTATCACCCTACGCCCGAGGGCTTGTGTGGAAACGACGACTGCGGACAGATGTCGGCCTGGTACATACTTTCGTGTATGGGCTTTTATCCCGTCGATCCGGTTTCGGCCAACTACGTATTTGGCGCACCCCAGTTGCCGCGCATTTCGCTGTCTTTGCCGGGTGGCAAGCGGTTTACGGTTGTGGCCGAAGGGTTGAGCGAGCCTAATAAATACGTTAAAGCCATTTACCTGAACGGCAAACGCTATCGGAAAAACTACATTTCGCACGCCGACATTGTGAAGGGCGGCGAATTGCGTTTTGTCATGACAGCCGAACGCCCCTCGAACTAATCCGCTTGCATTGCATAGTGCCAGGATACCGATGGCTCATCTTGTAAATATTCAACATCTACTTTAAAGCAGAACGATATGTTTTGACTGCCAGTCAGGACATATCGTTCTGCTTTTTTTTTGAAGTAAAAAAACGATGAGTTGGGTAATCAGAAAAACAGCGTGGATTTTGAAAAATCAAGATTTGCAAGATATTGAAGTCGTCTAAACTTTTCTGACGAAGATTTGATTTGGAGATCTATATCTTGAATTTCATAAAAGTTCAGACGAATTCATTGTAAAGTGCAGTTCACAAATCCATAAAATCATTTTTTAAAGGAGAAAAAACGGATATATTTTTACAATTCGGTGGTTTATTAGGCATTAAATATCAGTTTTTTTTAATACTTTTGCGCATAGAAAACTGAAACGAACTTTTTGAATACGCTAAACTACTTTTTAAGAACATTTTTCTTGGGCAAGGGTTTTGTGTTTCAAGATAAAATTTTCACAGACAAATAATTTACTTATAACATATCTATCTTATTTAGTCGTCCCTTAAAAAGCCCATTTTTGCGA
>FR901657.1 GCA_000437675.1 Prevotella sp. CAG:891 | reverse complement strand
AGAAAGTAAGGCAGGTAGGCCTGTCTGAAACCCAGAGATGCGTCGTTGAGTTTTACCACACGCTTTTGCGACTGAACCCTTTTCTGTTTTCAAGATCTACTTACGAAACTATGCTGTAGTCAATCTGTCATGTAGCCCCTGCTTAGATTTCGGGCTGTTGGCGCAGATAGTTGATAAAGGCATCGGTGGTATAGGGCAAACCTTCAACCTTGATTTCCTGATTAGCAGGGAAAAGCGAGGGGTTGTAGCCATCACCGCCCGAGGTGATAAATTCGTCGGTTACAATGATGTATTTGCCTTTGGGCTGCAACACCTGACGTTTACCCTTTCCGTTGCAATAAATCACGGCTTCAAGATTGCCAGCCTTGTTGCAAGTGGCAATGGCATTGCCTAATTGCAACCAACCATACACCTTGTTGTGCAAACCAAAGTCTACGAGTTCGAACAGCTGTTTGCCAGTGAGTTCATATACTTTCATTCGGTTGGCAAAGGGCAGAGCCTCGCCCACTTCAAGCACACTGACCGGTCCTTTCGTCAGTCCGGCGCGGATACTTCCGATGTGGCTCATACCGATAATTACCGCATCGTCCGGCAGTTTGGCATGCTGACGGTAAGTTTCGGCAAATGCTTTACATACCAACGTTCCCATCTCAGTTTGACGCCACTTTTTGTTTCGGTTGTGCGGCAGGTCGTTTTTGGCCGTAGTCAGCACTTCGCCCAACGGTGTACCTCCCTTGGTGCGCGTGTTTTGCAGCAAAGAATCAATTTGCGCTTGCATACGCGCAGCACGCGGTTCAAGCACCTTCTTGGGTGTAACACGTATAAGATTCGGTTCAACATCGGTTACCACCATACGCTTGGTATCGACGGTGCAAAGCAGCATACTGATATAGTTACCATGGCTCTGTGCCTGCACAATAGGATACTGTGCAGCATTGATACGTCCACACACGGGTTGGTGTGAGTGAGCCGAAATGAATCCGTCCCAAATCGTAGCGTTCAAGCGGCTCAGGTTTTCGCGGTCCTTGTCGTCCCACACGGGTTGTCCGTCCTCATTGGTGCGCGAACCGATGTGTGTGAGCAACAAGCGCAAGTGAGCATCGTCAATAAGCGTATGTTCGGGCAGTTTCATCACACTGTCTAACACTGCCGGATAATTGCCATCGAAGGTCAGTCCGTTTACATTGCGTTTGCTCGTTTGCTGCGGAGTTGATGAAGTAATCAGTCCGGCAAAAGCCACGCGGAAGGTTTTTCCTCCCGGAAGTTTCACAGGCACCGAAGCTACAGGCTGGGCAAAATCAGGAATTTGTCCTGACGAAGTGCTGCGCATATTGGCACAGACATAAGTAAGGTCCCAATCCTTCGGCTTTTGGGGTAAATTGCTCCATTTTTTGGTCAGCGAACGTACGCCATCGTCGAATTCATGATTGCCCAACGCCGAAATGCGAATGCCTGCTTCATTAAAGAACACGGGCATGAGCTGACCTTGGGTTGCTTTGTAGAAATAGCTTCCACCAAAGGCATCGCCTGCCGATACAGTTACGTTGTAGGGGTAAACCTGCTTCAGCGAATCGAGTGTCTGCAACACAGCCGGTGCACCCGGAATACCCTTGAAATCGTTGCGGACAAATGCTCCGTGAAAGTCGTTGATTGAAAACACAGCCACCTTTACCTCCTGGGCCACACAGGGTGCAGCCATCAAGGTGCTAGCTAATAATAAGGAAGGTATTTGAAGAAATTTCATATCAGAATTTGAGAGAAATTGTATGGTAGAGGAAATGAATGCTGCCTTACGAGCGACTGATTTGCAAACCTTTGTCGGATATTTGCATATCGACAAAACGCGAATTGGCAGAAAGCGGATTTTCCGTGAGTTCCTGCTTGATGCGGCGTGCAGCTTCGGCATCCTTGGCTATCATGTACATGAACCCTCCACCTCCGGCACCGGGCAGTTTGTAACCATAGCACAAATCGTCGATACGCTGGCAGAGTTTGTCGATAATCGGCGGATTTGTGCCGGCATCGAGTGCTTTGTTTTGTTCCCAAGTGGTGCGAACCAAACGGCCGTAATGTTCCAGATTATTGCGCTGCATGGCATCGAACATCGTCAATGCGTGCTCCTTCATGGAATGCAACAAATGAAGGTGACGTGTGTTGTTAAGGAACATTCCGCGCACAATTTCTGCCAATATATCTTTGGCCGTACGGGTAACACCGGTGTAGTAGAGCAAGTGGCAAGGACGCATGTCGGAGTCGGTAAAAATGTTGTTTGGCAACCAGCGCGCCATGGCATTCTGGTCGAACCCGGCCGAGGTCTGCAACAACTTTATGCCGGGCAACACGCCCCCGTACTGATCCTGCCAGCCACCACCCGTGGTGAGCAACTGTTCAAGCACAAGGGTACGCGAACAAATTTCGTTCTTGTCCCATCCCAATCCGCAGAAATCGCTGAGTGCTCCCAACACGGTAGCTGCCAGAATGCTGCTCGTACCTAATCCCGAACCGGCAGGAATAGCTGCCAGCAAAGTGATTTCGATACCGCAGCCAAAAGCCTCAAGCTGGCGGCGCAGCGACGTGTACGATTCAATGCCAAAACCGGGCAAAAAGCCGGCCAGGGTGAGTGCCGCCTTGGGTATGGAAAACGGCGAACCTACTTTGTTATATTGTTTCAGTTCGTCGTAGGTTTCGATGCGCTCCATGGCACCGAGGTCGATAGAACGGCAAATAATTACGGGTTCCTTGCAAGGTTTGATATACACCTGCAACGGAGGCTGTCCGTTCAGTTCAATGGCCATGTTGACCACATTACCCCCGGTCGTAAGGCTGTAAGGCGGCGTGTCGGTCCATCCCCCTGCCACATCAATACGCACACTGCTTCGTCCCCACACAATTTGGTCAGAGTAAGTGGTGCAATGCGGCTGACAGCGTTGGCGCAGTGCATTCTGCATCAATCCCTCGCGCAGCAGGGCAAAAGCCTGTTGGTCGTGTCGGCGTGCTTCGTCGGAATCTGTTTTTTTGAAAATTTCCGAGCGGAACATGGCATCGTGAATGCGCGTCATGAGTGCGCTGTCTGTCGGCAACGAATCTGGAACGGGTAAATGGTTTTCGGCAAATTTTTCGGCCATGTCCTTCAGGTTCGTCTGATAGAACACACTGCGCTGCCAGTTTTTGGCAATGAGCGGCAGCGTCTCGGTTTGAAGCGCATGACGTTGGGCAAAGAGGCGGCGCAAATTGGCATGCACCGAAAGTTCATCGGCCGAAAAACGCGGCAACGAACGCCAGCATTCAGTCAATGCCGAATCGGGGTTGTCCGAAAGGAACCAATGGAGCAAATGCTCAAGCGTGTCGAGGTCGTGGCAAACGGGGAAAAGCGAGGCTGCCTGTAAATCGTCGGTCCGTCCTAAATCATCGAGGCTAATGCCGCGCTGCGACATCCACTGGCTGAAAGGTTTACCCAAATACAATGTATGTTCATCGGTCAAACTACCTCTGAAAGCATCCTCATAACCGTAGGGGCGGAGCGCAAAATCGCGTTCGTCGACGGGCACCATGTCGATGCAAACGTAGGGTGCAAGCGACACTTGCCAGTTATTCTGCGGAATGCCCGTCACAATGTTGTGATGCGAAGTTTTCCAACCCTTAGGGAGATAAGCATTTTCAATCCACACACACGACGTTTCGAGCGTAGGCCGATTAGCAATGCGTGCATTCTGCGTAAACACCGAACTCTGGGGTTTGATGCCTTTTTGCAAAATGTAGCGTTGGTCTTTCACCAGGTTCTGAATGGCTACGCTCGAGGTTATCATGTCCGTACCCGTGCCGTAATGGTAGAACTCGCCTCCCGGCAACGGCAGGATAACCACTTTCAGGTCAGCCAGTTCGTCATCGGGTTTCGAAGGGTTATTACCCAACGCACAGCCAAATTCGCTATAGAGGTCGTAAGTTCCGGGCACCTGCAGTGCGTGTCCGCCCGGTGTTTCGGCCTGCTGCGTGCCATTAGCCGCTTTGCGGATAAGTTTCATCACCGCTTTGTCCGACAGCAGCCACACCCCGATGTCCATGAGCAGCAAATGCGAAGGCATGAGTTTGGCTTGCATCTCGGTCGAAGGCTTCTGCAGCATAAAATCAAGTTCCGTAGGGCGTTCACGGTTCATAAGGAACACCCCGTGATGCGAAGCTTGTTGCGGGTCGGCCCACAATCCGTAGCACACCACATCGGCCTCGGGGATGTCCTGCAAAGGAGCAGTAGCTCTGAGCAGCACATCGCCGCTGGCAATGAGCGTACGCAGTGTTTCGGGAGCTTTATGCATGATGCTCGTGTAAAGCGGCAGTTGCAGTTCGAGCAGCGATTGATTGATGCGTTGTCCGCGCGCCCATCTGAACACGGGAATGGGCGTCAATATTTTTCCACTCGGAGCGTATGCCGGTAAGCGTCGGCTTTGTCCGCCGGCATGCAGCAGAATGCGCTTTTCCTTTTTGAGCCATTCGCCAAATTCCTCCTGCGGTTGGGCTTCATCGGCAAAGGCTGATTGCAGCAGCCATGCCGTGCCACCCCCCGACCCAAGTTTGCAGTGAGCGGGGTCGGCGGTGCAATAATACGATTGGTGGTCTAATCCGGTTATATCGTGAAAGCTGTCAACCACATTGGGTGGCAGCGAAAGCAATTTCTTCATATTTAGCTTAGGGCATTTAAAATTTCTGAAAGTCGGTTGGCACGACCACTTGACTTACACAAGCAAAGTTACAGCAAACTGATAGGTGGAGCAAACGATTTTCTGCATTTTTCTTTTGCTTAGCACTCTCTTTACAGTAACTTTGCATCCATGGAAATAAATTTAGAGAAATACAAAGAAGAATTTATCGCGCTGCTCAAAGAGTGTAACCGCGATGGTATGGACGACGTTATTGCCGACCTCGAAGAAAACGGATTTTTCGAAGCTCCTGCTTCGGCTGGACATCATCTGAATGTGAAAGGTGGTTTGGTGCTACATTCGCTGAACACCTGCAAGGCTGCGCTTGCTGTGTGGGAAGGTATGCAGAAGGTAGAACCAACCCTGCACAATCAGGTACCGCGCGAAAGTGTTATCATTGCCAGCCTGCTTCACGATGTGTGCAAGCAAGATATGTATGTGCCGACGATGAAACGTCGCAAAACGAATTTAGGTACGTTCGAGGATGTGCCGGGCTACAACGTGACGATGAAAAACTTTCCGATGGGCCACGGCGAAAAATCGCTTGTTCTGCTGTTGTGCAGCGGTTTGGAACTGACCGATGCCGAAATGCTGGCCATTCGCTGGCACATGGGTCCCTGGGGAGTAAACATGAACTCTTTCGAGGAACAGCGAAACTACGATGCTGCCCACACGCTTTATCCGCTGGTAATGATTGTACACACGGCCGACTGTCTCGCCGCCAGCATCATGGAAACCACGCCCGAGGATTTGGAAAAGCTGTAATCAGTAACGCTTCAAAAGCAAAGTGAAGATTATTCTTTTACTCTCCAGTTTCATCTATATCACTCTATACAAACACCCTTCAACGCCAGCTTGTTACAGCAGACTTTGAAGGGTGTTTGCGTTTATTGGGTTCTTTGACTAAATTAGGGGAAGTTAATACATTTTCTTCAAAAAAAAATCCGAAACAGCGAAAAAACTGTTTCGGAAAATCAGTGCTCGAAGCGAGACTCGAACTCGCACGGACATTTCTGCCCAAAGGATTTTAAGTCCTTCGTGTCTACCATTCCACCATTCGAGCGACCTTGGAGCGGAAAACGAGACTCGAACTCGCGACCCCAACCTTGGCAAGGTTGTGCTCTACCAACTGAGCTATTTCCGCAAATAAACAAGTGAAGAGGAGGAGACTCGAACTCCCACGTCGCAATTGACACTACCCCCTCAAAGTAGCGCGTCTACCAATTCCGCCACCTCTCCAGTATGTTATATTTGATAAGATTTGTCTGCCCGAAAATTGCGGTGTCATATAGACTTCGCTTCGGCTTGGAGCGGAAAACGAGACTCGAACTCGCGACCCCAACCTTGGCAAGGTTGTGCTCTACCAACTGAGCTATTTCCGCATGCTTTTGATACGAAGTACTTTGTATTTCCTTCATTTCGTTTTAGCGAGTGCAAAGATAAGCATTATATTTTACACTGCAAGTATTTTCGTGATTTTTTTATTCAAAAATTGGTTTTTTTGCCTATTTTCCTCGTTTTTGCCCGTTTTACGAGGGGAATTGGCACACTTTTTCGCTCTTTTCGCCCCACACTGCTCGTCGTTTGCCGTAAATGCCGTATCTTTGCTCTGTCAATGCAAGAATGGGTAATTTGGCGGCCAAACATGCTGATGCTGCAACCAATGCCTTGCACGCCTAGGCCTACAACGGAACGCACAAGGGGTATTCCCAAGGTGCCCGTTTCGGCTTACTGACGTTTTTTACTAATCTATACTTATTATATATTATATGTCTGTATCAAAATTCGAAAGTGAAGTAAAATATCTTTCTTTGCCTCAGGCCGAAGCGTACAACCGTTTTTCTGACCTCAGCAGTCTGAACGTGATTAAAGACCGCCTGAACGACCCTGCCGTACTCGAAAAAGTCGGCGAGCAGGTGCCGGCCGACAAATTGGCCATGCTGCAACAGTATGCACAAGGCGTGGAGTGCGAAGCAGATGCACTGCACATCAATTCGCCTATGGGCAAAATTTCGCTGCGCATCGTTGAACGCGATGAGCCGAAGTGCTTGAAGTTGGCTTCAGAAAATTCGCCCGTGCCCATTTACGTATGGATTCAGCTGCTTCCGAGTGGCGAAACCGGATGCAAAATGCGTGTCACCGTGGGAGCCGAAGTTAACTTTTTCATGAAGGGTATGGTGGCCAAACCCTTACAACAGGCTGCCGACGGATTGGCTAACATTCTTTCAGCCATTCACTAAACCTCTTTCAGTTTTTACGTTTTTACAACGTGAACTGCAAATCAACACCGCCCAATCGTTCGTCATTTCGAACGGTTGGGCGGTGTTTTTTCTCAACTTTATCTATGTCTCACTCCCCAATAGAAATTGCATGGTTTCGCATTTGAATGTTGAGCAATCCGCTACACTTAAAATGCGTTCAGCGTTTATTACGCTCATTGTGGTTTTAACAAAAATACTAATAAAGATAAAAACTAAAAGTTCGTTTTTGCCTTCATTCTAAAGCAATGTCCGTAGGCCAGAAACCGATTTTCGAGTATTTTGTAAAATGCTGATTATCAGCAGTTCCGAGATTCTACGAACTTACTCGGAACTAAATTAAACAAGCTCGGAACTAATTTGAACAAGCTCGGAACTAAATTCAACAAGCTCGGAACTAATTTCAAGAATCGCGGAGTAATTTTCAAGTACAGGAAGGCTCATTGCTCAAACAGCTGCATACATACGCAGTGAATGGGATTGTTTTTTAAATTCATTTCACACATACAGAAATTATCCGTTTAACATTTACAGCAAAGAAGTCTGTGCAATCACTTCACTTGGGCATTCTATGAGCATGAAACGGCTAATTTAGCCTACACGTGATTTTCAGGCCAATAAAAATAATGCAGACAAAAAAAACCGCCCAGGCGTTCGTCATTTCAAACGCTTGGGCGGTTTTAAATATGTAAACAAACAAGTAGAGGCGCTTCTACATCAGCATTATCGCTTAATTCTCGGGTGCTATGCTGAAATTCATTTGGGCTTCGGTAATGATGCGGCGCACGAGGTCGGGGTCGGAATTGGGGCAAATCATCAGTACACCTTCGTTTTCGGTCACCAAGTAATTGTCGAGCCCCACAATCACGGCTTTCAGTTTTTCGGGCAAACGCACAATGGTGCGCTGCGTGCCCGAAAACATCACCTTGGCATCGCCGCTCACGGCATTGCCGTCGGCATCCTTGTGGCTGGCTTCGCGCAGTTCGGGCCAGCAGCCTATGTCGGCCCAGCCAAAGTCGCACTCACGCACCACCACGTTTTCGCACTGTTCAAGCACAAAAAGGTCGACTTGGCGGGGCATCCGCTCTGTAAAGCAGGAACGCACATACTCCACTTCTTCGGCAATCGTAACCATTTGACGCGCCAGAATTTCGACACTTTGCGAGGGGCGACCCGAACGTTTGGTCAGGCAGTCGCCCATGGTTTGGGCATTCCACATGAATATGCCTGTGTTCCACAAAAATTCGCCGCTGTCCATAAACATTTTGGCATATTCGTATTCCGGTTTTTCGGTAAACGACTGCACGCGGTGTAAATGTTCACCTTCGACGGGTTCGCCCATCTGAATGTAGCCATAAGCCGGATTGGGTCGCGTGGGGCGCACGCCCATGGCCAAAAGCTCGGGGTGCGTCGCTACGTAATCAAGGCCTTGCAGCACTTGATGTTCGAAGCGGTCGGTATGCAGAATCAGTTGGTCGGCAGGGGTCACCACCACATTGGCATCGGCATTGGCCAGCACGGCGTGCCAGGTGCCCCAAATGGCTGCCGGAGCCGTGTTGAGCTGTACGGGTTCGGGCAATATGTTCTCAACCGGCAACGTGGGCAACTGCTGTTTCACCAAATCCACGTAGCCCTCGTAGGTCGACACAAAGATATGGTCGAGCGATATGAAACGGGCAAAGCGCTCAAAGGTTTGTTGCAGCAGGGTGCTGCCGGTACCAAAAAAGTCGATGAATTGTTTGGGCATGTTTTTGCTGCTGGCGGGCCAGAGCCGACGTCCCACGCCACCGGCAAGTATGATGCAATAATTGTTATTAGGCTGTGTTTCCATTTTCAATAGCAATTTTATGGAAGGGCGTAAAGGTTCAATAAAGAAGAAGAAGAAAGGAGGAAAGTTGCTTTACGAAATGCAGCAGGATTTCCTTCGCCAACTGCTTCTATGGCGAAGATAGTGAATTTTTCATTGGACTGCTACCCGACGTGCCCTAAAAATTTGAAAATAAGAAAAGCATTCCATAATATCAGACATTTTTACCCTATTAAGGTGATTCGGCCAACGAACGCTGTGGCAACAGAACTGCATGCCGGAAGCGGAGGTAACGGATGGTGGCTGCGGGCGGTAGGCGACACAAACAACAAAAGAGTGCTTTATCTGCGTATGAACAGACAAAGCACTCTTTCATTCAGGGCCGTTATGGCACGTATATGAAGTCGTCTAAACTTTTCTGACGAAGATTTGATTTGGAGATTTATCTCTTCTATGAAAAAAGAAGCGGAGCTACTATTAGCGCACGCGGATTTTTTTACCTTGGTTAATGAGCGAACCCTTGATGCCGTTGAGTTGGCGGAGCTTCTTGACGGTGGTTCCGTTGCGGCGTGCAATGTCGCTGAGGGTGTCGCCGCGACGCACCGTAACCGACTTGCTGCGCTGGCGACTCTTGGCCTTGCGCGAACGCGAAGTGCGGGCCGAACGCGATGAGCCGGAATAGCGCGAGGTGGTGCGGGGAGCAACCGCGGCTTCGTTGACTGCTACGGTGGTACGGCGGGTCAGCAGTTCGTCGGCGCGATAGTTGTAAATCGAATCTTTATAGGCCAGGAACGAGCTGATGGTTTCGATGGGCAGGCATACGCTCATGGGACCGCTCGAACCGGGAATGACGTCGGTGCGATACTGCGGATTGAGCGCACGAATGGCTTCCTTGTCGATTTGGCAGAGGTCGGCAATCTGCTGCATGTGCAAGTCGCGCGTCACAGTAACGGTGTCGGTGCTGATGGGCAACCTGGTTTTCATGGGGCAGATGTTGTGCTCGCAGTAATAATTCATGATGTAGTTGGCTGCAATGAATGCGGGCACATAGCCTCGGGTTTCGCGAGGCAAATAGGGATAAATAGCCCAGTAATCGCGGGCACCGTCGGCACGGCTGATGGCCTTTTTTACGTTGTTCGGTCCGCAGTTATAGGCTGCAATCACCAGGGTCCAGTCGCCGAAAATGGCGTAAAGGTCGCGCAAATAGCGTGCTGCAGCCCAGGTCGACTTGTGGGGGTCCTGACGTTCGTCGATAAGGCTGTTGATTTTCAAATCGTAGCGTTTGGCGGTCGAGGTCATGAACTGCCACAGACCTACGGCTCCTGCATGGCTCTTGGCCTTGGGTTCGAGGGCCGATTCAATGACGGGCAGATATTTCAGTTCGAGGGGCAGGCTGTAATAGTCGAGTGCTTCCTCGAAAATGGGTACATAAAAGTTGCCGGCACCGAGCATATACGACACGGAGCGACGCAGGCGACCGCTATACTGGTCGATAAACTTTTGCACCACACTGCTGTAGGGCATATCCATCACTACGGGCAAGCGACGCAGGCGTTCCTGATACACTTCGGGAGCGTAGGTGGGGTTTACATCGGGGTCGACACAGGTGGTGTCGGGATAAAGATATTTTTTAGCCATCCATTCGTTGAGCAACGAATCGTAGGCAGCGGTCATACCTTCGGGCAGCTGAATAACTTCTTCGCGTCCGCTTTGTTCGTCGTTGACCGTAATTTCTGTGACGTCGGTTTGCGCTGTGGCACTGAAAATGCCGGCTGCAAGTGATAGTAATATGGTTGTGATACGTTTCATCTATGAAATGCAGATTGAGCTTGTGTGATGTAAGCGGTCGGGGCTTTGCGCCGCAACCGGTTGATTTTGTCGGGCAATTTATCTTTTAAAATCGAAGACTGCATCCTACGCCGTAGGCCGTTCCCTGACGCGGACCGCCAAGCGACGAGGGCTTGACGCTCATGACTGCCGGTTCGACACTCATGGAAAGGTCGGGGGTGATGTCGAACTCTGAGAGTTGTGCATCGACGTAAGCATCGACCACCGAAAGCAGATACACGCCTACGAAGCAGAAGGCGCTGAGGTCGCGATAGCGGCGGTAAAAGTCTTTTTTGCGTTTGAACACGCGCTTAAACTGCTCTTCGCGTCCGGTGATGTCGTAGCGCGGTGGCAGCATTTCCAAAAAGGAGTTGGTGTTCGGGTCGTCGTCCATGATGTCGAGATAGGCCTGCGAGTAGTCTTTATACATTTGCTGGTTCCACATCAGGGCGTAGGCACAGCCCAAGAAACCGCCATATACAAAGGGCAGTTTCCAGTACTTGCGGTTGTAGATTTGTCCGGCACCCGGCAGCACGAGCGAAAGCCAGAGGGCACGCTGCGGGTCGGGGCGGAATTGCTTTCGGGCAAAGTCCGTTTTTTTAGTTTTTGTGCTGAGCGAGTCGGCCATTTGGCTGATTTTCGCGGTATCGGCAGGTTGCCCGACAGAGTCAACGCCAACTTGCAGGGGCAAGGCGGCAGTTCGCAGCGTGTCGTGCGGTGCTGCTTCATTCGCGTCATTTTCCACATCGAACATTAAAATGGGTAAAGCCGAAACCTCAGTGAAGGCTTCGACTTCTGTGTGTGGATTAGCTTGAATGGTAGTAGAATGCAGGCAGAACGTCAGTCCGCACAGCAGCCATTGCCGTAGGGTTTGCAATGTCATTCGTTGAAATAAGTGAGTTTACTTTATCTTATCAATGAGTGCAATGATGTGTTCCAGTTCCTCTTCTGTGGCAAAGGCAATGGAAATTTTGCCTTTGCCTTGTTGCGAACAGGTCATTTGCACCTTGGTACCGAACACGTCCGAGATGCGGTTTCTGAGTTCGGTGTATTCTTCGGGCAGTCGTTTGGTGGCATTTTTCAGCATGTGTCGTCCGCTTTTCAGCGTTTCGCCGCTGTTAAGCGCCTTGACCATTTCTTCAACCTGCCTTACAGAGTATCCTTTTTCTTTGATTTCGTTGTAGAGTTTCAGCTGCAACGAGGGTTGGTCGAGTCCGAGCAGTGCGCGTGCGTGCCCTTGGTCCACTTCTTTGTTTTGCAAGGCCATTTGCACTTGTGCAGGGAGTTTGAGCAAGCGTAGGTAGTTGGCAATAGTTGCGCGGTTTTTCCCTACTTTTTCCGACAGTTTGTCCTGCGTCAGCCCGTACTGTTCGATGAGGTGCTGATAGGCCAGTGCAATTTCGATGGCATTGAGGTCTTCGCGCTGGATGTTTTCGACCAGTGCCATCTGCATCATGTTTTCGTCGTCGGCCGTGCGTACGTAGGCCGGAATGGAAGAAAGTCCGGCCATTTGCGATGCTCTCCATCGACGTTCGCCTGCAATAATCTGGTATTTGCCGTCGTCCATCAGCCTCAGCGTAATAGGCTGAATAATGCCTATTTGCCGTATGCTTTCGGCCAGTTCCTGCAATGCGTCGGCGTCGAATTCGCGACGGGGCTGATTGGGGTTGGCCATGATTTTAAACAAAGGCACTTCGTTGATGCTCGACGAACCGCCCGTGTGCACTTCATCTTGGGTCGAAATCAGTGCGTCAAGGCCGCGTCCGAGGGCTGGGAATTTCTTATGTGCAGACATTTCAATGACTTAAAGGTATCCGGTTATTTTTCGTTTTTGCTGATGATTTCCTTGGCCAGGGCCAGGTGGTTCTTGGCTCCGGTTGAGTCGGCATCGTAAAGTATGGCGGGGAGGCCGTGACTCGGGGCTTCGGAAAGTTTTACGTTGCGCTGAATCACGGTTTTGAACACCAATTCCTGAAAGTGTCGCTTCACTTCGTCGTAAATTTGGTTAGCCAGTCGCAGACGGCTGTCGTACATCGTCAGCAGGAAACCTTCAATTTCGAGTTCGGGATTCAGCTTTTTCTTTACAATCTTAATGGTATTCAACAGTTTAGAAATACCTTCGAGTGCAAAATATTCGCATTGTACGGGAATGATAACCGAGTCGGCGGCTGTCAGTGCGTTGACGGTTATGAGTCCGAGCGAGGGCGAACAGTCAATCAGGATATAGTCGTATTCATTATCGAGCGGCGCCAGCATCTTGCGGATAATGCGCTCGCGACCCTCAAAGTTCAGCATTTCGACTTCGGCTCCTACCAAATTGATGTTTGAGGGCACAACGTCGAGGCGGTCAATATCGGTGGTATAAATAGCCTCATGAATGTCAACGCCATTGATCACGCATTCATAAATGGAATACTCCACCTGGCTCAGGTCTACCCCCAGCCCCGACGAGGCATTGGCCTGCGAGTCGGCATCAATCAGGAGCACTCGTTTTTCGAGCGTGGCCAACGATGCGGCCAAATTCATCGAGGTGGTTGTTTTACCCACCCCACCTTTTTGATTTGCTAAAGCAATGATTTTGCTCATATTTTAGTTTGGGTATGCTATTCTGTGTGTATCAGCGGCTGCACTACACTGATTCAGGGCGGTGCTTGCCGTTTTGCATTATTGGCTGTGGCTACGGCCGTTTTTGCATGGGCAAAGTTAAGAATAAATCGGCGAATAAGCTAAGTCTAAGTGTTTTTTCGTACTTTTGCTTCTGTATTTGCCTCTTGCGGTCGGGGGTGCCATGCTTTGTTTTACATCGTTGAAGCATGCTCCGCTGCAAGCATTTACTTCTTTTTTTTCAGACCAACTAAATTATTGTATATGCGTCCCTTACTGCTTATTTCAAACGATGACGGTGTGCAGGCTCCGGGCATCAACTTTTTGATCGAAACGCTGCGCCCGCATGCCGACCTTTTGGTTATGGCGCCCGACTCGGCTCGCTCGGGCTTCAGCTGTTCGATTACTTCGGAACATCCGCTCACTTTCCGCGTGCTGCGCGAGGAAGAGGGGCTGACGGTTTGTGCTTGTTCGGGCACGCCCGTTGACTGTGTGAAAATGGCACTCAACGTGTTTCCCGACCGTAAGCCCGACTTGGTTATCGGTGGTATCAACCATGGCGACAACTCGTCGGTCAATGCGCACTATTCGGGCACCATGGGGGTGGCTATTGAGGGCGCACTGCAGGGCTATCCGTCGGTGGCATTTTCGCTGTGCAACCACAGCATGAATGCTGACTTCAGTCCGCTGGCTCCGTATTTGGTGGACTTTACGCTGAAAACGCTCGAAACGGGACTGCCGCCTTTCACTTGCTTGAACATCAACTTCCCAAACACACCGCAGTTTAAGGGGGTGAAGGTGTGTCGCATGGCGCATTCGCGCTGGCAAAAGGAGGTGCAGCGACGCGAACATCCCTGGGGTAAGCCTTACTATTGGCTGGTGGGTGAGAATGTGGACTTTGAACCTGAGGCCGAGGATACTGACCATTGGGCTTTGAACCACGGCTACATTGCCATTACGCCTACGCAGCTTGACGTTACGGCTGTAGAACTGATGGAGAAATTGAAATCTGTGTTCTGAGAAACCCAACGGTGCTGACCGTTGTTTTTACTTCTTGACTTGATACATACCGAGTGCTGCGGTAAATGACTCTTTGCCTTTCATTTGCCGCAACACTCGTTTTTTTTCTGGAACGGCCACATGAAGTATACAATTAAACGAAGGTAAACGTGTGTATAAAACGTTTGCACTTTGTACGTTTTGACAATCGGAGTGGGATAAAATGGTATATCCCTATTTCATTTTTTTTGAGTGAGTAAAACAGGCTCTGAAATAACTGATAATAAAGAGGTTACGCCTATTTTTTAGCGGTTCGAAGAAATCGAGGTGCGATATCAGATGCCAAAAAAATTTGGATTTCGGGGTAATGAGATTGTATCTTTGCACCCAGAATGGCAGGTTGCTTACCAACCTGGAATGATGAAAAAACAAATAGCTCTTATTGATTCAGCGTTCTTTGACATTTTGCTACAACAGAAAGTAAGGCTGGAAGGCCTGCCTGAAACCCATGCGCGCGATTGGAAGTTACCCCTTGGTTTTGCGACTGAAGTTGCGGAATATTGACATGGAGTAGCTTTTCATGTATTGGCACACCGGCAACTTTGTGTGTTTGAATGAGAAAAATTCGCATGGCTCTGAAAAATGTAATTTTAAGATGGCATCGTCCAATTTTAAATCATTACATTTGCTGTATGAAAACGATGATAAGAAATGTAGTTTCCTTTTTGGCCACGCTGATGCTGTCAGCGTGCGACATCATAGATTACCATCCTTACGATGCTCGTTTGGATGGTACGCACGATATCAATGCACGAAACATGACGCGCATTGAGCAGGCGTGTGCCGGAAAAAAGGCCCTGAAATTTGTGCTGATTAGCGATACACAACGGTGGTACGACGAAACGTACGAGGCGGTGAAGAGTATCAATGCTCGCACCGACATCGACTTTGTGGTGCACTGTGGCGACTTGTCGGACTTTGGCGTGACAAAGGAGTTTGAACAGCAACGCGACATTCTCGAAAAACTCAAAGTGCCGTATGTGGTGCTGCTGGGCAATCACGACTGTCTGGGAACGGGGGCCGATACGTTCAGATGGATGTTTGGCGACCCGAACTTTTCGTTCAATGCCGGAGATACGCATTTTCTGTGCATCAATACGAATGCCTTTGAATATGACTATTCTACGGCGGTACCCGACTTTGGCTATATCAGCACCGACCGCAATGCGGTGCCCGACAGTGTGCGCCGTACGATTGTGGCCATGCACGCTCAGCCTACTTCTGAACAGTTCAACAACAATGTGTCGCACTTGTTCCAGTACGAAATCAAGCAGTATCCGGGCTTGACTTTTTGCATGTGCGGACACGGACATACCACGCAGTGTAATGACCTGTTTGGCGACGGGGTGCTGTACTATGAATGCGGAGCGGCTAAGAAACGCGAATATGTGGTGTTTACATTAACTGAGGAGGGAGGCTACAAGCATGAAGTGGTTACATATTAAACTTACGCACCGCAGAATGCTGGGTGTTCGAACGGCCCTGTGCTGCCTGGCATGGGGCTTGCTTGGAGTGATTTCTGCTTGTAGGGCGCAAAATGCTTGCCCTGACCAAACACGTTTCCTTTGCACAACCGATACTGCCGGCAAACGCGACACGGCGGTTTCTGTCGTTCGCCTTGATTCGGGTACAGTTGTCAGTTTGCCCGATTCGCTGGTGCGCCGTTTGGCTGCGCGGCTGGGTATGATTGACAGCGCGGAGGCGCGGCGATACTTCGAGGCGGACAATTTGCTGCTGCGCGAGAATTTGGATACGGCCGATACGCGCCCTGTGCTTTCGCGCTACGAACGGCACCGCCGAAAACGCATCAAGGGGTGGGCCAAACTGATTCCAAACCAGTCGTGCCTGCAATACGCGGGCAGCATCGGCCTGCTGAGTGCGGGCTTGGGATGGCACTACGGACGGGGTGACCATTGGGAAACGGAACTATTGGTGGGCTTTTTGCCAAAATATAAAACGGAAACTGCCAAAAGCACTTTTACGCTGAAGCAGCGCTATGTGCCCTGGCACTGTGTGTTGGGCTCGCGCTGGACGGTGGAACCGCTCACCACGGGCTTTTTCTTCAACACGATTTCGGGCGATGACTTTTGGAAAAATCAGCCCGACCGCTATCCGAAGGATTATTACGGTTTTTCGACGAAGGTGCGCACCAACATTTTCGTGGGACAGCGTTTACGCTACAACATTCCGCACAGCCGACGCATCTTTTTGCAGGCGATGTCGCTTTACTACGAAATCAGCACCTGCGACTTGTATTTGATTTCAAAAATTACAAATCGGCATTATCCGTGGAGTAAAACGCTGTCGCTGGCCATCGGGTTGCGCTGCGAAATGTAGAATGGTCGACAATAGCTGATAGTGGCTGACAATGCCCGACAGCGACTGACAATGCCCGACAGTGGCCGACGTAGAACGACGGATGCCCATTTTTCATTCACAAAAAAATGCTGCACATCGCACACTCCAACCGGGAGTAGATGCGTTGTGCAGCACTTTTTGTAGATAATAGGGAAAAAATGTATGGGCGGTTGCCGCGATTGATTTACACGCGCACGGCTTCTTCCACATTTTCGAGCGCACGGAGCTTGTCGCAAACCGTAACGACATCGGCTGTGTCGTAAACCGAGATTATCATGTAACCTTCGAAAATGCCGTCGTCGGTGTCGAGCTGTATGCGCTTCACATTAAAGTGCGTCAGCGTGTGTAGCACTTCGGCAATGGAGTAAAGCACGTTTTGCGAATCGATGCCTCGCAACTGAATTTTCACATCGTGCAACGTCACCTTGTGGGTGTCCCAGCGGCAAGCTATGAGGTTGTTGCCATAGCGTGTTTTCAGTTTCACAGCCGTTTCGCAGTTACGCTTGTGCAAGTGCAGTTCGCCATCGTCGGTGATGTAGCCCAGCACGTCGTCGCCCGGAATGGGTTGGCAGCAAGTTGAGAACACGCATTTGCGCAGCACTTCTTCGTTGAGCACCAGCACCTCCTTGCGGTTCAGCTTTTTCACCCAGTCGGGGTCTAAGGCTGTGTTCTCCACCTGCACTTCGTCTTTTTCGTCCGATTTGCCGATGAAGGGAACGAAGCGTCGCCAGCCCTTGCTCGTGCCCTTGTTGCGCAGGGCGGCCAGCAAGTTGTCGTCGAGCAAATCCTTTTCGTCGCCAATGTTGAAAAACATTTCCTCGACCGACTGTTCGTGGAAAATGCGTCGTGCCTTGTCGATGATGCCCCCGTCGAGCATAAAGTTATTGCGCAGCAGGAAGTCGCGCAGCATTTCCTCGCCCCGTCGCTGTTTTTCGCGGCTTTCGCGTCGCAGAATGGCCTGAATCTTGGCACGCGCCTTGGCTGTGGTTGCAAATTTCAGCCAGTCGGTTTGCACGCGCTGATTGCGCGAAGTCAGAATCTCCACCTGGTCGCCACTGCGCAGCAAATAGCTCAGGGGCACCAACCGGTGGTTCACCTTGGCACCGAAGCAGTGTGAGCCCAAGAAGGAGTGAATGCTGAATGCAAAGTCGAGTACGGTCGACCCTTTCGGCATGGTTTTCATTTCGCCCTTCGGCGTAAACACCATGATTTCCGAAGCATAGAGGTTGAGCTTGATATTGTCGAGAAGGTCGAGCGTATCGGGCTGCGGGTCGTCAAGAATTTCCTTGATCGAGTTCAGCCAGTGGTCGAGTTCGTTTTCGTCGTACTCGGCATTCTTATCTTTATACTTCCAATGCGCCGCAAAGCCCACTTCGGCAATGTCGTCCATGCGGTCGGAACGTATCTGCACCTCAATCCATTTGCCTTGTTTCGACATAAAAGTGTTGTGCAGAGCCTGGTAACCGTTTGTCTTGGGGTTCGACAGCCAGTCGCGGAAGCGCGTGGGGTGCGGTTTGTATATTTCGGTCAGGGCTGAGTAAATGCGGAAGCACTCATCCTTTTCTTTACTACGGTCAGAAGGCACGAACACTATGCGGATGGCCAAAATGTCGAACACTTCCTCGAAGGGGATATGCTTGTTCTGCATTTTCATCCAAATGGAATACGGACTTTTAATGCGTGCCTTGATGTTGTAATTGATGCCGAGCGCATCGAGTTTCTGGCAGATAGGAGGCGTAAACTGGTCGATAATGTCGTTGCGCTCCATACTCGATTCATCGAGTTTAGCCAGCACCGAAGCGTATTCCTCGGGGTGTTCATATTTAAAGCTCAGGTTCTCGAGTTCCGTTTTTATTTTGCTCAGTCCCAGGCGGTCGGCAATGGGCGCAAAGATGTAGAGCGTTTCGCCGGCAATTTTGTATTGCTTCGAAGGCAGCATACTCGAGAGCGTGCGCATGTTGTGCAAGCGGTCGGATATTTTGATGAGGATTACACGAATGTCGTCGCTCATCATGAGCAGCAATTTTTTGAAGGTTTCGGCCTGCAGCGAGGCACGGTCGCCAAACACACCACCCGATATTTTGGTCACACCCTCAACGATATTGGCAATTTTCTGTCCGAACAGGTTGCAAAGGTCTTCGTTCGTATAGTCAGTATCCTCCTCCACATCGTGCAGCAGTGCGGCGCAGATTGAAGTGGACCCTAGCCCGATTTCGCCGCAGGCAATCTGTGCCACGGCAATGGGATGCAGAATGTAGGGTTCGCCCGATCGGCGGCGCACACCCTTGTGAGCCTCTTTGGCAAAATGAAAGGCTTTGGTGATGAGGTCTACCTTCCGGCGGTGGTTCGAAGCCAGATAAGTGTCGAGCAAATGTTGGAATGCGGCATTTATCATCTCCTCGTCTTTCTGCTCTTGAGGAGAGAGCGCTTTGGAGTTTGTTTGCATGAGGAATGAATATTTGGGTGTGCGTTATTTACTAATGATAGGTTCTGAATGATTACAAACCAGCCATATCTGACAAATATCTGACAAATAACTGGCAAATATTCGACAGATGGCCGAAGTGACCTCCGGCGTGCCGTAAGGCGTAAACAGCTGCCTCGGTTTGCAGGGCAATGAGCCCATACTTTTGCTCATACTGCGAAAGATGCGTATGGGCTATGTTGTTACAAATTTAGTAATAATGGCGCATTGTGCCTTTGTTTTTTTCAATTATTTTTTTGTTTCAACCCTATTCTCTGTTAATGAGCATAATTTTCATGTAAAATGCTTACTTTTGCCGATTAAGTGGATGTACATAATTTTCCACCCTACTTATCATTTCACAAAAACCTACTCATTGACAGGCGTTCAAAATCGTTTCTGAGTACTTCATATACTCAAACCATGCAGAACGCCTGCTTGCATAAACTATTATGAAAGCCTTAAAAGAAAGAATCTTGCGCGATGGCAAATGTTTTGAGGGCGGCATTCTGAAAGTCGACAATTTCATCAACCACCAGATGGACCCCATTCTGATGAAGTCGATGGCCGTGGAATTTGTGCGTCGCTTTGCCCGAACTGACATCAATAAAATCATTACCGTCGAGGCCAGTGGCATTGCACCGGCCATTATGGTGGGCTATTTGCTCGAACTGCCTGTGGTGTTTGCCAAAAAGAAAACGCCTAGCACCATGGAACGCATGTTGCGCACACAGGTCTACTCGTTCACCAAGCAGCGTTCCTACGATGTGTGCGTCAGCAGCGACTATTTGCAGCCTGGCGACAAGGTGCTGTTTATTGATGATTTCCTGGCAAACGGCAATGCGGCCAAAGGCATTATGGACCTCGTAAAGCAGGCCGGTGCCGAACTCGTTGGCATGGGATTCCTCATCGAAAAGGCCTTTCAGCACGGCGGCGATGAACTGCGGGCTGCAGGCATTCACGTCGAAAGTCTGGCCATTATCGAAAGCCTAGACCATTGCGAAATAAAAATTCGCTAAGCAACGCAAACGAGCCATACGGCTGTGCCCCATCGCTTTACAACACCTTACGAGGTGGCTCTAAAATATAAAGCATTGAAAAAAACATTAGAAAAAGAAGAAGACATACAGTCCAGAACCATCCGCTTCCTGCGCTTTCCGCTCATTGTGGCTGTGGTACTGATACACACGCGATTGGACCATGTTGTGGTCAACGGACACCTGCTGACCGAAACGGCCCGGTTTCCCGTGTTCGCGCTCTGCCAACACATAGTCAGCACCGAAATAGCCCGCATAGCTGTGCCTTTGTTCTATTTCATGTCGGGTTATCTGTTTTTTTACCGCAGCACGCCATTCAGCCTGGCGGTTTATGGTCAGAAAATCAAGAAGCGCGGCCACAGTCTGCTTGTCCCCTACCTGTTCTGGAATGCGGCCGTGTTTCTGCTGCTATTTCTGGCGCAACAATGTATGCCCGAACTAACCTCGGGACAAAACAAAGCGGTAACCGATTACCATTGGACAGACTGGCTGAATTTGTTTTGGAGCCACCGCGACGGCCGTCCCGTGTGCTACCAGTTTTGGTTCATCCGCGATTTATTCGTCGTCATGCTCCTCTCACCCCTGCTCCATCTGCTCCTCCGCCGTTTGCGCTGGACGGTGGTCGGTCTGTTCGGCCTGCTGTGGGTTTTCAATGGTTGGTATGCCGTTCCCGGCCTCAGCATCACTGCATTTTTCTTCTTCTCCTGGGGTGCCTGCTACAGCATTGAAGGCATACCCTTCACCCCCGGGTTCCGCCGCCACCGCCGCCTCCTGCTCCTCACTTACCTGACGATGCTCGCGCTCAACACCTTGCTGTGGAAGGCGCAACAAACCGACTGGTTCTTTCTGCAAAACGTAGGGGTAGCCTTGGGCGTAGCTGCCACGATGGGCTGGACGGCACACGCACTGTCGCGCCACACCTTGCGCGTCAATCCGTTTTTAGCCTCAGCCTCGTTCTTCGTATTTGCTTATCACGGCATGCCCATGACGCTGGCCATAAAGTGCTGGGTGCGTCTGTGGTCGCCGCTTGGCGAAGCGCAGCTACTGGCGGGCTATGTGCTCATTCCGCTACTGATTGTGGCCCTTGGCTTAGGGCTCTATGCCGTGTTGCGCAAACATTTTCCGGCATTCACAGCCTGTATCACCGGGGGCAGATAGCGCCGATAGGCTCATCCCTTCTTTTTCCAAACACACCGAGCCGGGCAAAATTTCGGGGCTATATTTAAACGGAAACCCTCAATTAAAACAGGCTCCCAAAAAGTTGTTTTTTTGAACCACCTTCAACATTTCACACCTCAATGAAATACTTTCTGATTGCAGGCGAAGCCAGTGGCGACCTTCACGCCGCCCACTTGATGCAAGCCCTGAAACAAATAGATACTGCAGCACAATTTCGCTATTTCGGCGGTGAGCAGATGCAAGCCGTGGGGGGCGAATTACTGGTACACTATCGCGATTTGGCCTACATGGGTTTTGTACAAGTAGCCCTGCACCTTCCCACCATTTTGCGCGGCATGAAGCTGTGTCGCCAAAGCATTGTGCAGTGGCAGCCCGACGTGGTGATACTCATCGACTATCCCGGCTTTAACCTCAAAATGGCTCAGTTCGTCAAAAAGCACAACATCTGTCCGGTGTTCTACTACATTTCGCCCAAAATCTGGGCATGGAAAGAGCACCGCATCCACGCCATTCGCCAAAACGTCGACCGTTTGTTCTCCATTCTTCCCTTCGAAGTCCCGTTTTTCGAAGACAAGCACCACTACCCCATCAGCTATGTGGGCAATCCCTCGGTCGATGAGGTATCGGCCTACCTGTCTGCTCACACTGCCCCCATCGCGCAACAGCCTGTGCTGGCTTTACTCCCCGGATCGCGCCGTCAGGAAATCACCGACAACCTCAGCCGCATGCTCAGTGCCGTCGCTCCTTTGTCAGACTACAAGGTAGTTGTGGCTCAGGCTCCCTCGATGCCGCGCGAGTTTTACGACCGGCTGATTGCCGAAAGTAATGTGTCTGCCGAACGTGTCGAAGTGGTGAACGGCCGTACCTACGAACTGTTGCACCATGCCACAGCGGCACTCGTCACCAGCGGCACAGCCACGCTCGAAGCGGCCTTGTTCCGCGTGCCGCAAGTGGTGTGTTACCGCATGAGCGGCGGCCGGGTGGTCAACCTGTTGCGACCGTATTTCTTGAAAGTGCCGTACATTTCGCTCGTAAACCTGATTGTCAATCGCGAAGTGGTGCCCGAACTCGTTGCCGCTGACATGACGCCCGACAACGTGCGCCGACACTTACAGCAAATACTGCCGGGTGCCGAAGGCCGCGAACGTATGCTCAAGGGCTACGACGAAATGATTGCCTTGCTGGGCGAACCCGGTGCGCCGCAACGGGCAGCCCGCGAAATGGTCGACAGGCTGCGCACTGAATAACTGTCCCCTGATTTCGGGCTGACGCAAAACGGCCTATGCTTACTTACATAGATATACGAATCGTGTAGGAGATAAATACTAATCGTAAGTGTTTATCTCCTACTTTTGTATTTACCGACCTCTCACACTATCGCAGTAGTTTCTATTCGAAGTGCCATTCAACGTAAACGTTAAAGTTTTCAGTCGCAAAAACGCGTAGTAAAACTCAACGACGCATCCTGGGTTTCAGACAGGCCTACCTGCCTTACTTTCTGTTGTAGCAAAATGTCAAAGAACGCTGAATCAATAAGAGCTATTTGTTTTTTCATCATTCCAGGTTGATAAGCAACCTGCCATTCTGGGTGCAAAGATACAACATGTACACCGCCAAATCCAAATTTTTTGGCCCTCTAATATCGCACCTCGAAAGTTTTCCACACCCCAAAATCGGCATTCAGCCCTTTATCCATGGGCTTTCACGCGCATTTTCCACACACGAAAAAAATGAAATCGGGATATAACATTTTATCTCATACCGATTATCAAAACGTACGAAACAGTAACATTTTTCCTCACCCCTATGCTACTACCCCCACACCTTTTTACTACTGACCCATCATAAAGTGAATAAATCATTGATTTTACAATGGGAAAGCCCGGTGTACTCTTCGTTTTACGGAGTACACCGGGCTTTTTTTGTATGCAAAAAATGCGGATTATGTTTTATGTCTATATGTATCGGTCACTCAAAGTAGAACGATAGCACCACCATGCCGATGGTGGCTTTGTCAACACTTTGCGTGTAAATCAGTTGCGAGGAGTCGGTGAGGTCTTTGCGGTTTTTTTGCAGCACATTGGTCAAGCCGAAACAGAATTTGAGTTCGGGAATCAGTTTGAAGAAGGGCAAATACACATCGCAGCCCATACCAGCCTCCAACATCAGGTTGAAGGGCTTGGTTTTCAGTTTGCTGTGCTTACCGGTGGTAAGGTCGTACATCGGAGCTACACCGGCTACGACGTATGGCCGGTAATTGTTGAATCGCGGTGCTGCCACTTTGAGGTTTACGGGTACGCCAATGTAGCACGATTTCATGTCCTGACTTTCCTCGTCGCCCGTGGTGAGTTCGCGAAATGTAATATGCTTTGAACCGAAGTGGAGCGATGGCATGACTCTGACGGCCAGGTATCGGTTCATTTTCCATTCGCCCAGCACGCCTACCGAAAATCCGAAGTTCGTACGGTCAGTTTGCGCCAGCCACTGTTTTCCGGTTGCCGGGTCGGTATATCCGTTGTTCTCCAGATTCAGGCTTTGGTCGTGCGCTCCCACAAAGAATCCGTAGTGAAACCGTCGTTCGTCAATAAAGGGTTTATGCTGCACACGTCGTTGCTGCGCGCCTGCCGCTAAAGTCAGGCACGCCATAACTACTGTCAGAAGTAAACGGATGGGGCGCATGCTGAAAAAATGTTTGGGTGAGTAAATATCAAGATACTTAACGGAGATGTGGTATGTTTTATTGTATGCAAAGTTACATTTTTTTTCATAAGGTGCATTTTGAATAGACACACAGCGTTCGATTTGCACTACCTTTGACTACGTACAAGGTAGGCGGCATCTCAGCTCTGCCAAAGAAAATTCAAATTTTCTTTGGCAGAGCGTTCGATTTGCACTACCTTTGCTACCGCGTTCTGCACGCTGTTCCTTGCCACCGCATGGAGCTGCCAGTGAAGAAGCACGGACAATAACTCATCAATAACCATCTTTTAATTACTTACAATTATGGCTTACGTAATTAGCGACGAATGCATCGCATGCGGCACTTGCATCGATGAATGCCCCTCTGGCGCCATCTCTGAAGGCGAAAAGTACTCAATCGACCCCAACGTTTGCGTTGACTGCGGTACTTGCGCTGATGTTTGCCCCTCGGGTGCAATCTCTGCAGGTGAATAATTTAGCCTGTATTCGCACACTTAACTCAACTCGACTGCTGCTCTCCGGTTCGCCGGATTGCAGCAGTTTTTTTTTGAACCTTCGACGAAAATGTTAACAGCCCAGCAGGCTTTAAAGTGAAAATTCTTCAAAAATCAAAGTCTGATGCTTCACCAAATTTAGGTTGGTTGGGACACAAAGTTGCCCCTCACGAAAATTTATTCCGAGATTCTTGAAATTAGTTCCGAGGTTGTTCGATTTAGTTCCGAGCTAATGCAAATTAGTTCCGAGCTTGTTCAAATTAGTTCCGAGCCTGTGCAAACAAATTTGGAGTTACTGATAATCAGTGCTTTCAGAAAATCAGCAACCTTGGTTTCCGAAACGCCCGTTTCGCTCCGAAATCGGGCAAAACGCCAACGGCTGTGTTTTAGCTTTATTCAGAATTTTGTTAAAACCACTACGAACCGTACAAGCAAGCAAAAAAAAAACGCTTTCATGCTGAAAAACCAACACAAAAGCGTAGTAAATAAGCAGTCGGGATGACTGGATTCGAACCAGCGACCACACGCCCCCCAGACGCGTACTCTAACCGGACTGAGCTACATCCCGAATTGCGAGTGCAAAAGTACAAGTTTTTTGGAACGTGACAAATTTTTTCCCCACTTTTTTACGTTTTCATGCAAAAAATGCGAAGTTTTTTTGTGCAACAGCCTTTTTTTCAGGGTATTTGGGGCTATTTCCACAGCCTACTGAAGCGCCAAACGCATACTGCCCCAATCAGATATTGAAGTCGTCTGAACTTTTATGAAATTCAAGATTATGCCTTTAATTTTTGAGGCGTTTTGGGCCTTGAAGAAGGAGTGTAGCGAGCTACACGACTGATGAAAGGTCAAAAAACGGCCAAAAAGAAAGGTGAAGATTGAATTTAGAAGAGATAAATCTACAAATCAAATCTTTGTCAGAAAAGTTTAGACGACTTCATTTACTAAAAATACCGGACAAAAGCCGATTTGACCAAGGCAGATGCCCCTTCTTTGACCGAATAATTGTAACTTTGGCGGTTAGTATGACGCGCTGTTCCTTTGATGGATTCAGCAACAAGCCAAATGCGTTCGTACACCCCTCTCTATTTATTTGTAGACAAATCCTTTGCTCATGACGTTACAACCCCATTTTCCACCCCGGCTGCAAGCCCAAATTTCACTGCCTGCTTCAAAAAGCCTGAGCAACCGCGCCCTGCTGCTTGGCGCACTCAGCGGCAATGGTTCATCGGTAACCAACGCCTCTGACTGCGACGATACGCGGGTGATGCAGCGTGCCCTGACCCTCAGGCCCGAGGTGGTGGATGTGATGGCTGCCGGCACAGCCATGCGCTTTCTGACGGCTTACTTCAGCATCTGCCCCGGCGAAACGCATGTTCTTACGGGTACAGAACGTATGCGCGAACGCCCCATCGGGGTGCTGGTCGATGCCTTGCGCACGCTGGGCGCCGACATTGCGTACTGCGAAAACGAGGGATTTCCGCCGTTGCGCGTGGTGGGCAAAACGCTGAAGGGGGGTTGCATTACATTGCCGGCAGATGTCAGTTCGCAATACATTTCGGCCCTGCTCATGGTGGCACCGATGATGCGCGAAGGGCTGACACTGATGCTCGAAGGCGAAATCATTTCGCGCCCATACATCGACATGACGCTGGCACTGATGTGCCACTTCGGGGCTTCGGCCGAATGGAGCGGCACACACGCGCTGCAGGTGGCCCCCGGGGCGTATCGCGCCAACACGGAATTTGCCGTCGAAAGCGATTGGAGCGCGGCATCGTACTGGTACGAAATGGTGTCGCTCAGCACCGACCCCGAAGCACGCGTGGAACTCACGGGACTTTCGGCCGACAGTTTGCAGGGCGACAGCGCGGTGCAGCACTTTTTCGAACTCTTGGGCGTGCGCACAGAATTTGCCGCGAATCCCGACCGCGCCATACTGACCAAAAACGAGGAGGCGCGACTGCCCAGCACGGAAACTTTGACACTGAACCTGAACCGTCAACCCGACGTGGCACAGACCCTGGTGGTGTGCTGCGCCATGCAGCGCATTCCGTTCCGTTTTTCGGGTTTACAGAGTTTGCGCATCAAGGAAACCGACCGCATGGCGGCGCTGGCCAACGAGCTGAAGCACTTTGGCATTACCCTGGGCATCGACAATGACACATTATATATAGATGCGTATGCCGAGGGCACGCCGGCATGGAACGGCACGCCGATTGCCACCTACCACGACCACCGTATGGCCATGGCTTTTGCTCCGGCAGGCATGGTTTGCAAGGGGGTGAGCATCAGCCATCCCGAAGTGGTGACGAAAAGCTATCCGGCGTTCTGGCAGGATTTGGAAACGATTTGATTTTTTGTTTTTGGTCAAAAAAAAGCTGCCGTTTCAAACGACAGTTTGGTAAAAAATTACACACATAGCATACATTTTTACATGAATGTTCTGATTTTATCGCTTGTAGCCCTGTTCTTTGTGGCACTGATTGCCGGATGGCTACGCAACCGACACTTACAACGCAAACTGGAACGCGGCGAAATTAAGGAAATGCCCAAAATACGCAAGGCACGCGCCGACGGATGCTGCGGACAGCACGAAACCTGCGAACGCGAAAGCTTGCTGGCGGCAGTGAGCAAGGATATTGAATACTACGACGATGAATACCTCGACGCTTACCGCGGACGCGAGTCGGACGAATATTCCGACGAGGAAATTGAGCAATTTGAGGATGTGCTGACCACGATGCACGAGGACGACGTGGCCGGCTGGGTGCGCTCACTGCAACTGCGCGGCATCAACCTGCCGGATGCACTGAAAGACCAAGTGTTCCTGATTGTAGGCGAACTCCGCCACTGATTTCCCCACACGGCTTTCCTCTTTTTAAATTCCCCCAAAACTTTGCCGACACAGCCGCAAAACTGCGGCCCAATAGCCTGACTGAACGATGACGATACTTTCCTATACATTTTTTCAGCATGCCCTCATCGGTGCGCTGTTTGCTTCGGTGCTCTGCGCCATCATGGGCACCTATGTGGTGACGCGCCGCCTGGTAATTGCCGGTGGCGGCATGGCTCATGCCTCGCTGGGCGGTGTGGGTGTCGGAGCCTATTTCGGTTTTTCGCCCCTGCTGGGTGCGGCGCTGTTTGCCGTGGCTTCGGGGTTTGGCATCAGCCGGCTGAGCGGCCGGCGCACCGTGCGCGAAGATTCGGCCATTGCCATGCTTTGGACCTTTGGCATGGCTGTGGGCATTTTGCTGGCCTACCTCACGCCGGGCTTCATGACCGACCTGCCCTCGTATCTGTTTGGCGACATTCTGGGCATTTCGCGCACCGACCTTTACCTGCTTGGCTCGCTGACGGTGGTGGCGGTTATTTTCTACGCTGTGTTTCGCGATGCCATCATCAGCATTGCCTGCGACCGCGACTTTGCCCAAACGCAGGGGCTGCCCGTCAAATTTATCGAAGGCATGCTCACGGTGCTGGTGGCACTGACCATTGTGGGGTGTCTGCACATTGTGGGCATCGTCATGGTTATTTCGCTGCTGAGCGTGCCGCAAATGACGGCGACACTGTTTGTCAATACTTACCGCCAAATGGTTTGGCTTTCGGCCCTATTGGCCTACATCGGTTGTGTATGCGGTTTGCTGCTTTCGTACTATGCCGACGTGCCGGGCGGAGCCTGCATCATCATTGTCAGCATTGGCATTTATGCCGCTGCCCGCACAATAAAGGCTACCATTCGCGGTTTAAAGAAATAGGGTTGCCACGCGCGCCACAGCTTACCGAATCAAGCAGAGCCTCAACCCCGAACATACTTCTACCAAACATTTCAATCCCCTTGAATTCACTGAAACGCTCCATACCCCTGCTCTTCGGCACTGCGGTGCTGCTGATGCTCATGGCTTCGTGTTCTACCAAAAAGAATACGAAGATGACGCGTGCCTGGCACTCATTCACAGCCCACTACAACACGTACTTCAATGGTGAACAGGCATTTATCGAAGGCGAAAAAGCCAAACTCAGCGGACATACCGACAACTACACCGAACTGCTTCCGGTTTTTCTGGTAAGCAGCGAAAAGTCGCGCACCACGGGTAAAAGCCAGTTCGAAACGGCCATTACCAAATGCCAAAAGGCCATTGCGGTGCATTCTATCAAGCGACGCCCGGTAGTGAGTCCGGGAAAAAGCCGCAATGCCAAGACGAAGGAATACCTGAAACGCAAGGAGTTCAACCCCTTTCTGAAAAATGCGTGGCTGCTCATGGGGCAGGCACAATTTGAAAAAGGCGAATTTCTGGAAGCTGCGGCCACGTTTTCCTACATCACCCGACTCTATGCCGCAGAACCTGCCGTGGCGGCCGAAGCCCGGCAGTGGCTGGCGCGATGCTACACGCAGGTGGACTGGTACTACGATGCCGAGGATGCACTGCAACGCATGAGCCGCGACTCGGTGTCGCGACGGGTGCTGCGCGAGGCCGACGCAACGCAGGCGGACCTGCTCATACGTCAGGAACGATTTGCCGAGGCACTGCCCTATTTGGAACGGGCGGCCAAAAATGCCAAAGGGGCATACCGCAAAGCACGCCTTTACTACTTGATGGGACAAATTCACCAGCAAATGGGCCATGCAACGGAGGCCTACAAGGCATTGGGCAAATGTATCAAAAAAAGTCCGCCCTTTGAACTTTCATTCAATGCGCGCATTCTGCAAACCGAGGTGGCTGCGGCAAACAAGGCCAACAGCAAAAAAATGATTGGCAAACTGCGACGCATGGCACGCAACGAAAGCAACAAGGACTACCTGGACCAGGTGTACTATGCCATGGGCAACATTTACCTGGCCACAAACGATACGGCACGGGCCATCGGAGCTTACGAAACAGGACGCGAAAAAAGTCAGCGCAACGGGGTGGAGAAAGGGGTGCTGCTGCTCAGACTGGGAGCCATTTACTGGGATAAGCGACTGTTTGAAAAGGCACAGCAGTGTTACACCGACGCGCTCGGACTGATTGACAAGGAACACGACAATTACGAAGAAATTACGCGCCGCTCAAAGGTGCTCGACAAATTGGTGCCCTTTACTTCGGCTATTGCCTTGCAGGACAGCTTGCAGGCTTTGTCGCGCATGAGCGAAGCGGAACGGAATGCAGCCATTGACCGCGTAATCGAGGCCTTGAAGAAAAAGGAGGAAGAGGAACGGCAGGCTAAACTGGATTCGGCAGCGCAGGCGCGGGCCGAAGAAAACGGGCAAACGGGTTCGAACCAAACGAACAACAACCCGACTACGCAAAAGCCGCGACCGGGACAGAACTCGGCCTGGTACTTTTACAACCCTACGGTGGTGATGCAGGGTAAACAGGCCTTCATGCAACTGTGGGGCAAACGCAAAAACGAGGATAACTGGCGACGCTCAAACCGCACGGTGGTGGCTATGAACGAGGCCGAGGGCTTCGACTACGAGGCCGACGACTCGCTGCGTGCCGTGGCCGATTCGCTGGCAGCTGTCGAGGAACAACAGCAAACTGAGGAAGCGGTGCCTGATTCGGCGGCTAACGATCCGCACCAGCGCGAATACTACCTGAAGCAAATTCCGTTTACCGACGAGGCGCGGGCTGCTTCGGACGACATTATCAAGGATGGCCTGTACAACGCGGGCATCATCGAAAAGGACGATTTAGAGGACTTTCCGCTGGCGGCCGAAACGTTGGAACGACTTGTGACGCAGTACACGCAGTTCGACCGCATGGCCGATGCGTACTACCAGCTATTCCTGCTCTACTCGCGCTGGGGACGCACGGACAAGGCCCACGAAATGAAACTGAAAATGGCGCAACTTTTCCCCGACAACGACTTGACGCGCCTGATTAACGCTCCGAACTTCGAACACAACGCGCGCTACGGCAAGGAAATCGAGGATTCGCTCTACACGGCTACTTACCAGGCTTACCGCAAACGCGACCATGCCACGGTCGAGGCTAACTTTGCACGCTCAACCAACGAATTTGCCCAGGGACTGAACCGTCCGAAATTCATATTTGTGCATGCACTGAGCCGCCTGGGCACGGCCGACAGCAAGGAGCTGATTGCCGAACTGCGCGAACTTATCAGCAAATTTCCCGAAAGCGACGTCAGCCCCATGGCGGGCATGATTGTGAAGGGACTGGAAAGCGGACGCGAAATAGGCACGGGTACCTTCGACTTGGGTTCGCTGTGGGACCGCCGCACGGCTGCTGCCGACTCGCTGGCCGACGACGCTGCGAAAAAGAGCCAGTTCTCGCCCGAACGCAATGCGCCTTTCCTCTTTGTGCTGGTGTTCCCCAACGATTCGGTCGATACGAACCGCTTGCTCTACGAAATGGCACATTTCAACTTCACGTCGTTCGTTGTGCGCGGTTTCGACATGACGGTTACGAAGGGTGAAGGACTGTCGCAATTCCGCATTGCAGGCTTCAACTCGTACGACGAGGTTCACGCTTATGCCCAGCGTTGCTTTAAGTCGGCCGAACTGCTGCCCTTCCTTAAAAAGGGTCGCGTGCTGCTGATTTCGAAGGAAAACCTTGACCTGTTGGGCGTTCGCTTCAGCGTCAACGACTACCAGAAATTCTTCGACGCCACCTTCGCGCCCATCGAGCTGAAACCCAATCAGCCGATTGAGCAAATGGCTCCCGTTGAACAGCATTACGAGGACGAATACACGCCCGAGGAACTGGAACGAATCAACGGTAGCAACAGCAACAGCGAAACTGAAAACAGCAGCGACGATGAAGAAAGCGAATGGTACTAACACTTTCGGCTGTAAACTTTGCAAGGGCTGATTTATTGGGCTATGGTTCAAAATCAGCTGAAACAGATACGTTTAAAACAGGTGTTGCACGCGCTGGCGTGTGACGCCTGTTTTTTTGTTTGAAAAAAATATTTTGCCGGCATGATTCTCGTACCATTGATTTTTCTACCTTTGTCACCGCCTAAAACGGTACAGCCCCCCCAAACGGAAAGAACAGAAGCAGGACTTTCTGCCTGATTCTGCATACAATACATATCCTCTTTTATTTTCAAAAAACATGGAATATCTGAACAAAGAAACCGCCATAGCCCGCATGAACGAGCTGTCAACTTCGCACGTTCCGTTCATTTTCATCATCGACTATGAGGCCAAACGCAGCATTGTGCTGCCCGTGAGCAAGGTTAACCCCGATGAATGCTTGTTCGACTTCGGTACGGTGAGCAATGCCGCACAGGCACAGGCCGAAAACACCGAGGCCGTGAGCTGGCAGGGCAACTTTCCGACTCCCGAAACCTACCGGAAGAGTTTCGACACGGTTGAGAACTACCTGAAGGCGGGCGACATCAGCCTCATCAACCTGACTTGCCGCGTGCCTGTCAGCACCAACCTTTCGCTGCGCGACATTTTTTGCCGTGCCGAAGCTAAATACAAACTTTGGCTCAAGGATACGCTGGTGTGCTTTTCGCCCGAGATTTTTGTGCGCATCGAAAACGGCGAAATCAGTTCCTACCCCATGAAGGGTACCATCAATGCCGACCAGCCCGATGCCGAGGCCATCATCATGAACGATGTGAAGGAGGCCGAGGAACATCAGTCGGTGGTGCAGCTCATCAGCGACGACCTGAGCCAAGTGGCCGAAAAGGTGTGGGTGGAACGCTACCGCTACACAGATTTGCTCCACACGAACCGCGGCAACATCATTCAAACCAGCTCGGAGGTGCGCGGCAAACTGCCGGAGGATTGGCACACAAAGGTGGGCAACATTCTGTTCTCGCAACTGCCTGCCGGGTCGATTACCGGTGCGCCCAAGGCTAAAACTGTGGAGGTGATTGCCGAGGCCGAAAACTACGACCGTGGCTTCTACACGGGCGTAATGGGTTGGTGCGACGGCAATCAGCTCGACAGTTCGGTAATGATTCGCTTTATCGACCAGGAAGAGGGCAAACTCTATTTCAAGGCTGGAGGCGGCGTAACTGCCCGCAGCCAATGGGAAAAGGAATACAAAGAAGTGCAGCAAAAAACCTATGTTCCCATTCGTTGAAACCATCCGTATAACCAACGGAGAAATCGGTAACCTGCTGCTGCATCAGGACCGCTTGGAACGAACTTTGGCTCACTTTGCACCACAACTGCATGCACCGCAAATTGCCGATTTGCTAACCGACCGGCCGCACGAGGGACTGCTGAAAGCGCGGGTGCTCTACAATGCGTCGGGACAAACGGCTGTGGAGTACCATCCTTATGCGCTTCACCCCATCGGTTCGCTGCGAATGGTTACAGATGACAACATCGACTATTCGTTCAAGTACACTGACCGCTCGCGGCTTACCGCGCTCCGCGAATTGCGTGCGGAATGCGATGAGGTGCTCATTGTGCGCAAAGGACTGATTACCGATGCGTCATACACGAACGTAGCTTTTACCGATGGACGCACATGGTTCACGCCGCGCACCCCACTGCTGGCCGGCACCATGCGGCGCCACCTGCTTGAACGCGGCATACTGCACGAAGCGGACATCTGCCCCGATGATTTGAAAAACTTTTCGGAAGCTGCGCTGTTCAACGCCATGATTGACTTTGGACAAATACGCATTCCCTGCTCCCAAATTGTGTAACGCCCTGCTCTCGCACTCGCTACGTAGGGTTTACGTTAGGGGATTACAGGTTTTTACGCTACATACGGCGCGGCTGTTGCCAGCATATTTAAAGGCTACCGCCCTACCTGATTGTCAGATAGGACAGTAGCCTTTTTTCGGTTTGGTAGCCTTTTTTCGGTTTGGCCCGAACAGAAAGCACGTCAAACGGACTGAAAAAGTATATCCCTATTTCATTTTTTTGTGCGTGTGGAAAATGCAAAGAAATGCCCGTAAACAAAGGGCTGAATGCACATTCGGAGGTGTGGAAAACTATCAGTTAAGCAGGTGTTCTTTTTCACATTTGAATTGCGTGATTGTGCCGCATTTGCTTCGCGGAATCGGGCAGTATCTCAGCATAGCTCTTGAAAACGAGATTCAAACTAACAAAATGCAATTTTAAGACTGCGTTATGCCCCTTAATTCCCGGAATCAATGTAACTTCGCGCTCCGAAACACTATAACAAACAGACATCATGCTATCTAACCAAGTAAAAGGCGGCATTTTCGGCTGTATCTCGGCCATAAGTTACGCCATGAATCCACTTTGTGCCATCAATCTTTATCAGGACGGCATCAATTCGAACACCGTGCTGTTCTACCGTTTTCTGATAGGCAGCCTCATTTTGGGTTGCATCATGCTGATCAAGAAAACCGACTTTTCAATTACCCGTCACGAAGCAGCTGTGCTGGCACTTCTTGGCTGTATATTTGCCGTATCGTCGCTCACCTTCTTTTTAAGTTTTCACCACATGGGTGCCGGTTTGGCCGCAACCCTTGTGTTTGCCTATCCTGTGTTTGTGGCCGTACTGATGGCCATATTCTTTAAGGAGCGCCTCATGCTTCCCTCGTTATTGGCCATCGGCTTAACCATGAGTGGCATTGGCCTGCTTTACGAGGGCAACGGCAGCAACCCCATCACGCCTTCGGGCATTGCCATTATCATGCTTTCGGCCCTGGCCTATGCCCTTTACATCATTGTCGTGAACCGCAGCGGTATAGTCATGTCGAGCGTTAAGCTCACCTTCTACGTCATGCTCAGCTGTTTGTGCTGCATCGTGCTTTATGCCACGCTTACCTCTACCGGTTCGCTTCAGTTGCTTTCAACCGGTCGCGAATGGTTCTATGCCGTACTGTTGGGCATTGTTCCCACCGTTATTTCGCTGGTAACCATGGCTATGGCCATCCGTTACATCGGATCGACCCCGACAGCCATCATGGGTGCGCTCGAACCCGTTACCGCCGTACTCATCGGTTACTTTGTATTTGGCGAACCCCTCACTGCGCGCTTGATATGGGGTGTAGGTTTCATTCTGGTATCCGTTATGCTCATCATTCTCGATGCCCAGATACGCCGTGCCCTTTCGCAAAGCAAAATTGTGCGTCGCGGCCGCATCATCTTAAAGCGTACACACTGGCGATAGTCTGGTTGCATCGTACGCACTCACAAACTCCATGCGTCACTCCTTGTTTTGAAGGACATGCATGGAGTTTTTTTTAGCCCAATATACCGTCTTTCGGGCTAATTGTTACAAAATTGTTGCAATTTTTTTGGCAAAGCAATATATAACCGCTACCTTTGTGCGCCAAGTAGGCTACATTTTTCCTTACTAAAATGAGAAAAAGGCCTTGTAACCTTTATATTCATGACACCGCAGCAAAGACACGAAATAGAAGAATTGGTTAGCGTTTTGCCTCCCATTACGCTGGCAGAAATGTCGGCAGTCAGGCTCATGAAGCGCACAGACTGTAAGTATCTGACCAATTTGCCCACACTCATGCGTTTGCTCGAACTCACACGCAACAGTTACTTCATCCAAGAACACGAAGGTACACGTATCAGCCCTTATGCCACTACTTACTGGGACGATGCCAACTACACGTTCTATCACACGCATCAAGCCGGTCATAGGCCCAGAGTTAAAATAAGGGTGCGGACTTACGTATGTTCGCAATGTTCCTTTCTCGAAATAAAAACGAAAGACAATCATGGAAAAACACGGAAACAACGCGTACAGGTGCCTTCGGTCGAAGCCGTGGTCAACAACCACGTAGGAAACGACTTCCTGCAGCAACACCTTGGGCTGAGCCTCGACAATATTGCACCCACCGTAAGCAACCGTTTCGAACGCATTACGCTGGTTAACCGCAATAAAACCGAAAGACTTACGATTGATTTCGACATACGCTTCATTAACTGCGAAACTCATGCCGAACAGTTGATGGAAAATATTGTCATTATTGAACTTAAGCGCGAAGGACACGCAGCTTCGCCCATTCTGCCCATTTTGCGCAAACTGCGCATCAAGCCGGCCGGATTCAGCAAATACTGCGTAGGTGCCACTGTTACCACGCCCAATTTGCGCGTAAATCGTTTCAAAAAACGCTTAATCAGCATACACAAAGTGGCTTTGTGCTGACCTTACGCACTCAACTACACAATGCCTTACGGCAGCAAAGCCAACACTTATTCCATTTACTTACTGAAAAATCTGTTCATCAAACAGTTAACGCCTGCTCACGTTCAGCCCAGAGCCGTGCGAGCAGTCTGTTCTGTCAGATACTTATAATTATCGAAAAACAAAATGAGTGATTTCGTTTCACAACTCTTTTCACCGGCCAATTTAAGTTTGTCACCGGCCGCATTTCAACTGCTCACCGGTTTGTTCATCAACAGCATCGTCGTTTGGCTGATAGTACATTTCTTTTACTATCCGAAAGGCCGTCGCCGCGACTACTATTTCACGTTTGTACTGCTCAGCGTCAGCGTGTTCATGCTCATTGCCCTGCTCCTTCGCGACGCCCACGACATGGGCATCGGTGCCGCCCTCGGACTTTTTGCCATCTTCGGCATCATCCGTTACCGCACCGAAAGTGTGCCTATTCGCGAAATGACTTACCTGTTCTTTCTCGTAGCGCTGAGTGTTATCAACGGCAAGTGCGACACCGTCAGTCTGCTCGAACAGCTGCTCATCAACTCCATGTTCCTGATTTGCGTGTGGCTGTGCGAACGCTTCCTCACTTCGAACGAAGGCTGCAAATATGTGAAATACGACAACATTGACCTGATTAAACCCGAACGCTACGACGAACTCAAAGCCGACCTTGAAGCGCGTTTAGGACTCAAAATCACCCATATCGAAGTGGGAGCTGTCGACTTCCTGACCGACATGACCATGCTGCGCGTTTACTATATCGACTCCGAAAACCACATCAAGTCGGTAGACCGTCAGCTGAAAATACCGCAGGATTAAGCAGCCATTCTGCTTGTCAACACAAACCGCACTGCGGAAAATTCATAGCGTAGACATACGCTTTATTCAATCATTACTCTCCTTTCACAATGAATATCAAACTCCCCCTGCTGTTGGGCGCACTGGTCACAGCAGCACTGCCCGCCGCAGCCGACGACTTCGGCATTTGGAGCGAGGCTACCTTGCAGAAATCATTGGGCAAAAAATTCTCGATAGACGGCGGCATTGAATTCCGCGCCGAAGACAAAGTGAGCCAACCCGTACGCTGGGCCGCCTCTATCGGTGCCGGCTACAAGCCCTGCAAATACATTTCGTTCGGCATCGGCTACGTGTTTATTCACGACTACAACTTTACCGAAACTGAAACCGACTACAAGAAAAAGCCCGACGCACAGGGTAACCCCATATTCAATGGCTACAACGTTGACCACGCTTTCTGGCGCAACAAACACCGCGCCACCTTCGACATCACAGGCAAGGCCGAAGCCGGACGATTCACCTTCTCGGTGCGCGAACGCTACCAGTACACCCATTACAACAAGGCTTACACACTGCGCGACAAATACCGCGACCCGCTGCCCGGCAACATGAACCCCGACAACTGGACCGGCGACCTTTACCCCTTTAACGGACAGCACTTCACCGATTTCAGTTGCGACAAAAACGACAAAAAAGCCAAAGACAAGCATTATCTGCGTTCGCGCTTCCAAGTGGAGTACAACATCAATCACTGTCCGCTTTCGCCTTATGTGTCGTACGAATTCAGCAATAATCTTGCCGACGGCATGGACCTCGAAAAAACGCGCTTACAGGTGGGCACCGAATGGAAAATCACCAAAAAGCACCGACTCGATGTGGCCTATATCTTTGAAAACGGCTCCGACGGCGAACACAATGATAACTTACATGTCATTTCAGTAGGATATAAATTCAAGTTCTAACTTTCCCGACACGATTATCCGGTAATATATAAAACATAAAGGCAGATAAACGTAAGTTTTACTGAGAAAATATATACACTTTATGCATAAATTCAACAAAATGCAGAAAACGAAATAAAAAAAAGAAGAAAATGCTTTTGTTTGTCGTAAAGTTGTTATATTTGCACAAAGTAAAAACAGTATAACAGTTAAACCACGAAATCTGTTCATTATGAAAAGAATTTACCTTTCACTCATGCTATTGTTGGGCGTAACCACCGCTTCTGCCCAAAACTACAACTACCTTATCCTGCAAGAAAACAGCGGCAATGCAACCGGTTTGAAAATAGATGGTTTGAAACTTACCTTCGACAAAGGCAACCTTGTAGCCCAAAATGCTGAAGGCACCAAAACCATTGCTTTGGCCGATATGCAGAAAATGTATTTCTCATCCAATCCCACCTCGGTAGGTAGCGTAACGAACGGCGACGTTAAAGACTTGGTAACCGTTGAAAACGGTACACTCAAAGTCAATGCACCGGCCGACGCCAAAGTAGCTGTTTACAGTGTAGACGGCCGTCAGGTAAAACCGGGCAAATTAACCACAGGCACTTACGTAGTTCGCGTGAACAACAAGAGTGTAAAGGTGTTGGTAAAATAATTACCGAGATAATATACTAACGGCTTTTGGGAATCTACATATAAAATACCCCCTCGTTTTGGGGGATTACCCGCCCCAAAAGCCGAAACGTAAACATACACATCAAAAGTGTGCTGTTGTGTCGTAGTGCCGAAAAGCCAATGCGGAGCAACAGCACACTTTTTTACGTAACGCACCAACGGACCGCCACAGCGGCCTGCGCCCATATCCAACAAACAACAACCTGGCATTTTCCCATGAAACACCTCTACTTACCAGCCATTGCCCTGCTCGCAGCAAGTTCCTTTACCGCACAAGCACAAACCATGAAAGTGAAGTGCGGACAAATAACCACACTCATTCCAGCCGTAACGGCAGACGATATGAATTTCATTGAAGGCGGCACTGCCTTCGTTGTGAAAGGTCACACCTTTAAAGTAGCCGATGTCAATGAAATCACTATTGACCGCACCACTATACAGCCCAACACGCTGACCATCAACTACACAGCGCAAGGCGCAACCGTAACAGTGCCCATCGACAACCTGCCGGGACTCAGCATCACCACACAAGCCGGACATGTCAGCATTGTAGCCGACTCTACCGTGCAAACCGAACTCAACTATGTACTCAGCGGAACCACCGACAACGGTTCCTTCTTTATGGACGGCGAGTACAAAGCGCGCGTTGAACTAAACAGCCTTACGCTCACCAACCCCACCGGAGCAGCCATCGACATTGCCAATGGCAAACGCATTGATGTGGTACTGCCCACCGGCACCACCACCACACTGACCGACGGAGCCAACGGCACACACGACGCCTGCCTATTTGTCAACGGACACGCCGAACTCAAAGGCGGAGGCACGCTCAACCTCACGGGCAACACCAAACACGCCTATGCCTCCGACGAATACACCATTCTGAAGCCCTCGTTTGGCACGCTCAACGTAACCTCGGCCGTAGGCGACGGCATGCACGTCAATCAGTATCTGCTTGTCGAGGCAGGAACCGTCAACATTGCAGGCACGAAGGGCGACTGCATTGACGTGGGCATTACCAAAGATCCGCTCGACGAACTCAACGGACAAGCCCAAATCAACGGCGGCACCCTCCATCTCGACGTAACCTCCGACGACACAAAGGGACTGAAAACCGACAGTATGCTCACCATCAGCGGAGGTCGCATCGAAGCCAATGTAGCCGGAAACGGTGCCAAGGGCATCAGCACCGGCACGCACTTTCTGTTGCAAAAAACGGCTACAACCTCGCCCGACATCAGCATGACCGTCAGCGGTGGCATCTACAAACCCGGCGATGCCCTGCTCGAATCAAAATGCCGTGGCATCAAAGTAAAGGGCGACTTCACCTTCGATGGCGGAAACATCAACATGACCGTTACCGGCCAAAAGGCCAAAGGCATCTCAGTCGACGGCCTCTACACCTACAAACAGGGAACCAGCAACGTGCAGCCCAGCTAATCCACACCCGGTCTCGACACCCTGTTCCCCTGCGCGAAACAATTTTCCCGAGCCCAACAGCTCCCCCGCTTAAATATCCTAAACTCATTCGCCGCACCCCTTACAAAAATAAGCCAATGCAGCGAATGAGTTTTTTTTGCAGAAAAACATCCCTTCCAGCCTCACTTTCCATACCTTTGATTACTTCCGTAACAAAGTATAGGCAACATGATTGGGGTTCAATCGCAAAAGCGCGTGGTAAAACTCAACGACGCATTCTGGGTTTCAGACAGGCCTACCTGCCTTACTTTCT
>FR901656.1 GCA_000437675.1 Prevotella sp. CAG:891 | reverse complement strand
CCCTGGGCTGAGATACCCTTGCCCTTACAGGGCGCCACGGTTTCAAAACCTCCGAGGAGCGTTGTCATTGGTTCGGCCTGCTTTGCCCTGGGCTGAGATACCCTTGCCCTTACAGGGCGCCGCGGCTTCAAAACCATTGATTTAGAACATATTATATGTGTTTGGATAGGGAACGCTACGGCTTCAAAACCATTGATTTAGAACATATTTTATATGTTTCGATAGGGAACAACGCGACTTCAAAACCTCCGAATCATAATTGAAATGTATGCTCCAAATTATTTGTGATAATAGGCTGAATACATTATCGACTATCCCCCACACCTTTTGCTACTGATTCACAAAAGAATCTATCCATCTGCTTACATATATAACTTAATAACTATCTATTTTTTTACACATCTATGATGCCCAAAAAAGTTTCAATTCTTCTGTCGGCACTTTGCCTTTCGGCAGCGGCTCCTACAACCGTGCTGGCTCAAGAAGTTGGCGATTTCCAGCTTAAAACGGAAACGCGCAAAAATCCTGAAAACACGCCGCGACCGGTGTTTCCCGTGCCGAGCGAACGCCAAATGAAATGGAACGAAACCGAATTCTATGCCTTTTTCCACTATGGCATGAACACCTATACCAACCTGGAATGGGGTAACGGTGATGAAAAGGAAGAGATTTTTGCTCCTACCAAAGTGCCCAACCCCGAACAATGGCTCACGGCGGCCAAGGCTGCCGGTATGAAGGGCGGCATTGCCGTTATCAAACACCACGATGGTTTCTGCCTTTGGCCTACGGAAACAACAAAGCACAATGTGACTTCGTCGCCAAATTCGAATGCCAAGCAAACGAACATTCCGCGCGACTTTTCGGCTGCTGCCAAAAAGCTGAACATGAAGTATGGCTTCTACATTTCGCCCTGGGACCGCAACAGTGCCTATTGGGGCGAAAAGGATAAGGACGGAAACTACACTTCGACCTATACGAACGAAGTGTTCTTTAAACAATGCGCCGAGGTTGCAAAGTATGGCGCCGACCAGTTTGAAATGTGGTTCGACGGCGCACGTGGCGGTTCGGGCTACTATGGTGGCAAAGGTGGCAACCGCGACATTCCGAATGCTGGCACTTACTACGACATTCCGAACCTGCGCGACTCGATTCATAAGGCTTGCCCCGACATCATTTTGTGGGGCGAAGGCGGCGAAGCGCGCTGGATTGGCAACGAAGCCGGGTGGGCCGGCGAAACGAACTGGTCGATGGGCCGTGGCGAATATGGCAACGAAAACGACTGGCGATGGTTCCCGGGCGAAAGCGATGCCAAAGCTACAACGAAGGGCTGGTTCTGGCACGAGGGCGAGGGCATTCACTCGGCCGAACGCTTGTTCCAGATGTACCTTGAAACCGTGGGCCGAAACGCTACGCTCATTCTGAACCTGCCGCCCGACAAAAGTGGCTACCTGCCGCAAAATACGGTTAACCGCATGACGGAACTGGGAAATATGATGAAACAGCGTCTGGGCACTGACCTGGCACTGAAGGCGAAGGTTACGGCTACCGAAACGCGCACCAAGGGGGCTACGGTGAACTACGAGGCTTCGAACGTGAACGATGGTAAAAAGGAAACTTATTGGGCTACGAACGATGGCACGACTTCGGCCTCGCTCACCTTTACGTGGGACACTCCGCAAACCATACACTATGTTTCGATGATGGAATTTATTCGTTTGGGACAGCGTGTTAAGAGCTTTACCATCGAAACCAGCGAAGATGGCACGACGTTTGAGAAACGTGGCGGCAACATTCAAACTACCACGATTGGCTACAAACGTATCATTCCGCTGAACGGCAGCACTGCTAAAAGCTACGACAAGGGCGTGAAGGCTAAGGCTGTGAGAATCACTATTAAAGATGCCAAGGCTTGTCCGCTGCTTCACACTGTTTCAATCTTCTAACATTCCATTGCATTCAACATGAATTTCAAGAAATACATCAGTCTGGCCGGTTTGTTGTTCCCTCTGGGCCTGGCTGCTCAAACCGAAAGCGGAAACATCATCTGCGACTTCGAAACCGATAAAGGCTATACCCAGGTGGGCGTGTACGACACTTGGGCTGACTCTCCCTTCAGAACGGGCGAAATGAAGGGCAACGTGCAAATTTGCAAAAACCCGCTCACCGAGGTCGACTCTATCCTGGGTTTTGCTCCGAACAGCTCGCCCAGGGTGCTGGGGGCGCAGCGTTCGCAATATGGCAGCAACACCTTCGGTGCATTGGTGGGACTGGAAAAACCCATTGCCCTGTCGTTGGGTAAAAAGTATGTACACGTGAAGGTGTACACCACCGAAGAGGGTCGCTTCATGCTCATTGGCTTGGGCAAGCGCAAGGACCGTGCCGGACAGAGCAACATGACCGAACAGCTCTGGGAAACGAGCATTTCGAAGGTGGGTGTGGGCAAATGGTTCGATGCCGTGTTCCCCATCAGCGGTAACCCGGGTGCCGAACTTCACCACTTGCTGATTGTGCCCGACTTGGCTTCGACGCATAACCGCACGAACGATTTTGCCTTCTTCATCGACGACATCGAGGTGAACAACTCGGCTGCTCCGCGATTCAGCAGCACTTACTACAGCATTAACTACGATGAGAACACAAAAATTAACCGCAACGACCGCGGACTGAACAGCATTTCGCTGAATGCGGACGGTAAGGTGCAAACCATTGCGGTGAATCAAGGCGATACAAAACAGCTTTACACCAAAAAACTGGATAAGGCCTTTACGGCTAAGGCTGGCCAAAAGGTGACGCCTACGTTCAACTATAAGGGGGCGTGGATGAGTGGCTATGTGTTCCTTGACAAAGGAATTGATGGCCGTTTCCATGTAGCCACAAAGGATAACGAAATTACTGACAACACGGACTTGGTGGCCTACTCGTTCTTCAAGGGTAAGGACAGCGCGGGCAACAAGCAACCGGATGGTAACCGCATCAATCCGCCGGCTTTCACCATTCCGGCTGACCTGAAACCGGGTGTGTACCGTTTGCGCTACAAGGTGGACTGGGACAATGTGAACCCCGGTGGCTCGGACGATGAGGGCAACTTGATTACGGACAACGCGGGTGCCATTGCTGATACGCGACTGATTATTCACACCGACGAGGTGTCGATTGTTCGCGGTACGCGCGGCACAAGCGGCGGACTGAACGGCGATGTGCTGAAGGCTAACGGCGAAGCGCTCACAAAGGAGACTATTCCGTTTGGCAAACCTTACACCGTGACGGTGAAGCCGGCCAATGGATTCAAGTTCTCGCACTTCCTGATTCGCCACGGCAATATCAATGCGCAGGATAGCTTGATGTACGACACGCCGCAATACGTTGACGTGACGGTGCCGGGCTTCCTGGTTAGAAACAACACGTACGAAATTCCGGCTGAATACGTTGATGGCGATGTGGAAATTACGCCTTACTTCAAAAGCACCACTGGCGAAGTGACTGGCGATGATTACCGCCTGAACTTTGACAAGGCATTGACCATTACGCGCAACGACCGTCGACTGAACGGCTTTACAATGAAGGCCGGTGCGAACGACAGCACGGTGGTTCGCTTGAGCACTGAGGGTGCCAACTTGGTTTACCGCAATATGCTTGACACGGAGGTTTCGGTGAAACCGGGCGACAAGGTGGTTACGAAAACGGATTACAAGGGTCGTGCCATGCACGGCTACCTGTACGTTGACTTCGACAACGACGGGGTGTTTAGCTGTGACCTTGCTGACAACGGACGTCCTACGCCGGGTAGCGAACTGGTGGCTTACTCGCACTTCAACAACAAGAACAGCTTGGGCGAACAGGTGGATAAACCGGGTAACATTCCGGTGGGCATTCCGGCTTTCACGATTCCCGAAAACTTACCTGCCGGTAATTACCGTGCGCGCTTCAAAATTGACTGGTCGAACATTGATCCGGCCGGTCAGTGGAGCGAGAGCGGACAGAACAAAATCAACGACAACGGTGGTTATGTTGTGGACTTTCTGCTGAACGTTCACCCCGAAAAATTGGCGCTCGATGTGCGCACTACGAATGGCTCGGTGGTGGGTAACAACAACACGGGTTTGCCGCAAAGTGTAACTTACGGTCAGGCGCTGAACATCATGGCGGTGCCTGCTGCCGAGGGGTATGTGGCTGAAAACATGCTTATACGTCATGGTCATAACTTGGATGGTGAGGAGTTTATCCGTGGTAACCGCCAGTGGAAGGAGGATACGGTGAAAGTGGGCACGTTCAAACTGCCTGCCGGCATGGTGAACGGTGAGGTGCGTATCAGCGTGGACTTTGCAGACAACGGCAATGCGGCTTACAAGCTGAAATTCTTCGATGAATTTGACCAGAAGGATGGCAAAATCGACTTGAAGAAGTGGAACTACCGCAACCGCGAATATGTTACGTGGGCGCGCTTCATTGCTTCTACGCCCGAGGGACGTGAACTGACTTCGTCTATCAAGGATGGCAAATACCAGGCTATTTGTTTGGCAAACCCCTTCGACGAGGAAAAGAACAAAGAGGGGCAGAAGCTGGAAATGCTGAGTGGTGCTATCGACTCGGACAAGAAGTTTACGTTCCAGTATGGTAAGGTGGAGGGCCGTATCGTGACGACACCGCATATTGGTAACTTCCCTGCATTCTGGATGATGCCTACGAAGCCGGTGGGCGGTTGGCCTGCTTGTGGCGAAATTGACATTTGGGAACAGATTGATACGCAAAACCAGTCGCACCACACGATTCACTCGAAATGGGGCAATACGCTGGGCCATGCCAACGACCCTGTGAAGACGCATGCGCACAACACGCAGGCTGACCAGTATCACATCTTTGGCTTTGAATGGACGGCTGATATGCTGAGTTGGTATATCGACGGCAAAAAGGTGTTCTCGTATGCCAAAAAGAAGAACGACCAGAATGCTCTGAACAATGGCCAATGGCCTTTCGATCAGGAATTTTACTTGATTCTGAACCAGAGTGTGGGCGACGGAAGCTGGGCTAAAAAACCGGACGCATCGTTTACTTACACTACGCTCTTCGACTGGGTGCGCGTTTACCAAAAGGAAAACAACCCCGAAACGGGCATTGACAGCCAGTATGCTGAAAATACGCTCGACTTTTACGTTTCGCCGGGACAAATCCGCCTGGTGGCTCCTGACAAGCAAATGGTGAACATTGTCGATTTGCAGGGCCGCACTGTTTACAAGGCTGAGGTGCAGGGCAACGAAACGGTGAAACTGCCGCAGGGTGTGTATGTGCTGAACAACAAGAAGGTAATGGTGCCCTAACGCGAACTTCATGACTGCATGATACTACAGGGGTGATTGAAGCATGACGCTTGGCCTGTGCTTTAATCGCTTTGAAATACAAACAGGAGGCAACTTCATTCATCGTGAAGTTGCCTCCTGCTTTTTTGAATGATTAAAAATGGAGAAAATACCCTATATAAAAGGTGCTTTATACAGAGCCCATTGTCGACGCATCCCCATGAATTTGCTACTGATTCGAAAATTTGGAATAACGGGTCAGTAGCAATTTTCGGGATCAGTAGCAAAAGGTGTGCGGATTGGTTTACAATGTATTCAGCATATTATGCCAAGCAAAGCGTGGTAAACAATCAGTTATTCTTCGGGGGTTTTGAGGGTGCGGCGCCCTATCGAAACACATATAATATGTTCTAAATCAATGGTTTTGAGACCGCGGCGCCCTGTAAGGGCAAGGGTATCTCAGCCCAGGGTATAGTGAACGGAGTGAACGACACCCTGGGTCCCCCCAATGACTGGGTTTAAAAGGTATCGCGCCCTGTAGGGGCAGTATGTCGAAATAGGGGCAACGCCCCCTCGACACACACGGGCGTCAATCGGGCGAAATGCGCGAAATCCAACATGTATATGCGTTGGTGGAACGGTATGCACATGGGAATTACGCGCCATATAATGCGCCCCATTTACGCCCGTGTGTGTCGAGGGGCGTTGCCCCTATTTCGACATATTGCCTTTACAGGGCGCGATACCTTTTAAACCCTGTTCATGGGGGGAAACCCAGGGTGTCGTTCACTGCGTTCACTATACCCTGGGCTGAGATACCCTTGCCCT
>FR901655.1 GCA_000437675.1 Prevotella sp. CAG:891 | reverse complement strand
CAGATTTATCAAAGAATTTTATAAACTAAATTACTGAATATCAACTGAAAAAGATATTCTTAAGGGACGACTAAATATCATCTTAGTTATCTATTAGTGTTATCGCTTTAGGATCGATTTCTATATAATTCAAATTCAAGCCCTTGTCTTTTACTATATTGGACAATTCTTCTATAAGATTTGAACTCATTTCCTCTTTTTCTTCTTCATTTTCTTCAGTCTTGGGCTGTGAAGAACAAAAGAGTATAGTCTGTTTGTCCGTAATACTTGCACATTCCTCAAATAAATGAGTTAAACTGGCCTCTTTCATTGAGTGCTGACATGGCTCATCCATAACAAGAAAACCTGGATGACGTTTACTATCGGTCAATAGAGTCAAATAATACGCCCAAATACTTCTAATGAAATCAGAGGCAGATGAGTCTGCTCGAATCTCTTCCTCATTATTCTCACCATGTTTTATTACTGGTAAATATTTATATGTGGTATTTTCTTCTTTAAAAAACACCTCATTGGTAATATTATTGCTGGTGTAATTGAATTTTCTGAGTAACTTTCTAAAAGCACTCAACATTTTGGCAGTTGGTAAATCGCCCTCTTCAATATCTCCAAGTTCTTTTATCTTATCACACACTTGCTGATGACCTTTCTTAATACGAGCCAACAGTTCTATTTGTTCTTTTATATGCAGTTCTACTTCATCCAATGTTGCAACTTTAGTTTTGCAATCCACCAATTCAAATTGTTCATTTGTAGATAATGGATATAGGTTTATATTACTCTGTGAAGCCATCATCTTGACCTCAACTTCTTCTTTTCTAAGTTGCTTGTCAAGATATAGTTTATTCAGTTCTTTATTCTTTAATGCAGCCTCCAAGCGTTTCTTCATTGGTACCAAGAAACTTCTCTGCATACTCAGCATATTCCGGCTGTCTTGTATCTGAGATAACGTTAAAGCTGTCTGACTTGATATATCCGATGGTAAATGCTGATGACAAGTTGGGCATATTTTTACATCAAGGGTGGTTATGATATTGTTTACCTTGCGTAAACTGTCATAGCGTTTCATTTCACTTTCTATATAATTTATTTGCTCCCTGATATTGTCTAGTTTGTCAGCCTCTGTAACGAGCTCTATGCAATAGTTTTTATATTCTTCTGTATGTTGCTCATATCTCTTTAAGACTGCCAAATACTGTTCACTTCCGTTTCCTTCTTGTGAGGATTTTTGTTTGTTCTCCAATTCTTGTATTCGCTGTTTCAACGTTTCTATATATGTGTCTATTTCAACACTTTCGCTACGAACAGCTATTCTTAGTTCATCTAATTCTATTTTCTGTTGCTTAATTTCTGTTTCTAACCCATCTATATACAAGTCATTATATGCAAGATAATTTTTTACTGCAGTTACCTTGGTGTCCCACTGCTTTTCAAACTGTTTCCTTTTCTCCTTCAATCCTATCGAATTAACCAAATCTGTGTTGGTTTCATACCCCATTAAATATTCAACTAACTTTTGTTTAGGATTGATTATATTATAAGAACGGATGTTCGCAAAGAAATCAGACCAACCCCTTTTTTGTTCTATATATGAAGCAGTGAACACTGTCTGCATATAAAGTATAGTTTTATCCGTATTTCTTGCAGGTACAGAAATTATAGGTAAATCCGTAAACTCTGCCAATAAAGCATAAAAGCCTTCGTTATGTTCTGTATTATGATCATCTCTATTATGTATATAGTACTCTCGACAATCTCTATGTTCCATGTTCTCCATAATCGGAGATTTCCACACATACATTTTATTCTGTTGCTTATCATCAGATACTATCTTTCGCTTGACAGTAATGGTCTCTTCATTTGTGTTTGATAGTTGTATTCTGACAAATGATTCCTTAACCAACCACTCGTGTTGATTGCCATTAGGTTCCATGTATAGAAATTGGCTCTTAACCGCTTTGTCTAACGTTTTATCACATGGTTTACCTTCGATTAGTTCTTCCATTCCCAACGCATAAAACAGACATTCTACAAGTGTTGTCTTGCCTGAAGTGTTGTCTCCCACAACAAGATTTAAACCAGAGGCAAAATCCAATACTCTCCCAAAATGTCGTATGTCGCTATGGTCGTTATAGGCACGTGCTTCAATTGATATTTCCAATTTGTCTATTCTCATCATAGTACTTAGAATTTAGAAGTCAAACTCAATGTTTTTTAAAAGGGTATCTGACAACTTGCCCATTTGCTGTAGGTCATCATTTATTTCTTGACCGATTTCAATATTTGAAATCTCAGAAATAAAATTATTGGCATTAACGTCTAATACAACGTTAACCTTATCTTTTTTCGTTTCCAACTTTAGTAAATGGTTGCTGACACATTGCATAACCAATGGTGTAATATCTTCATCCGCTATCCAAGGTGCATTTGAAATTCTCTTGTATTTCTTCCACACCTGTATCATTTGGAGATTTTCGTCAAGTTGAACACCCCATAAACATACTTGCAATTTGGGTATAGAGATTTTTTTGTAGTATTGGACAATCAACATTATGGCGACCAACTTAAATTGCATCGTCGATGATGACAAGACAACAGATGCCCTTGGAGTATATACACGTTGTATCATAATTCTATTTATAATCAAGTGAACAAATCAATAACCTTTCTGCCACATCATAATTGGCATAACTATTTACCATTTGCTTTATATTACTGCTATATTCCAGTGCTTGTGATACCGCAGTTCTTATTGTTTCTTTGACATTTCTGAAATCAGCTAAGGCTTGCGAACTATCACTGAAATAGGAACTTCTATTATCCGCATAATCACTGTATGCTTCTGCCTCATACTCTTTCAGTCTATTGTAGATATGCGGAGATTTTTGCAATCTGTTTGCCAATCTCAATCCTGTCAAATAGCATTCAAGTTGTTTCTCCACTTTTTCTTTAGCTTCTTCTCCATGTGGATATAATATTGCCATTTTTCTTTCAAGATTCTGTATATATTGAACATTGTCTTTTCTGTAACAGTCCTTTTCCTCTTGTTCAAGGAGGGTGTCATGTTTCTTATTCCAATTATTTACAAGTTCAAAGAATTTGGTCTCTTTAGTTTCCACAGGGAGCATTTCATCAAATACGGATATGGGGAGTACTATTACGTCATTGAAAGAACCTTCTTCATCTAACAGCCTTTTTACAAACCCTATACAATAATATATTCCCATTCGTTGGAAAAAGACACCAGCCCCAGAGTTTCCCTCCATTAATTTCATTGCAGGTAGGTTTTGGTTGGCAATGTTTTCGTCTACCAAATGCCATTGGTTCTGACCTTTGCGTACAACATTAAACATTCGTCCATGATTATCTTCATCGGGGCCACCATATCCATAAAAGAAAAATGACTCATCCGCTATAATCTCATCGCAACATTTAACTTTATTGAAGTAGTCAAATTTCAAGTTGGGTTTTTCTATTATCAACAATGCACAATCTACATCATCCTCAATTATACTTCTATTATCTATTTGCAAAACCTTAATGGTTGTAGTTGTGTTGTTTGCATAAGAAGTAATGACCATATTTTCTGTTTCGTAAAATTCTGTAGTACCTTTCTTTATTATACAGTGGGCGGCTGTCATTACATAGTATTGAGTACCATCAAATATAATTGTACCAGAACCTCCATTCTCTGACTTTCCATCATTGCACTTGATTCTGACAGAAAGGCTACACAAATCCTCAAATTCATTCATGCCAATTCTTTTGTTATTTGCTGTACATCCTCATGGACAACAATATTGTAATGTTCCACTTCTTTTTCTTCAATAAATTTGTAACCAACATTTTCTATCTTTCTGATAGGATAGTTGAAATACAGATGTATTGACTTATTTCTATCTCGTTTCGCATGACAGGCTATATTAGCAATCGTTTCGCGATCAGGATGGCACGATGTACCATTACCTCCATTTGTTGATATTAGGAATCTATCACAATCTATCATATCAAGCAATTCATTACTGATATTGTTTCGACTTCCATGATGTGATATTTTTACAAAATCAACATAAAGCGGATTGTCTGTACTGTAGCCTACATTCTTTAAACTTTCAACAATTGAACATGGATAACTGTCTCCCAACATTAGCATACTGAAATTATCACTCCTAACGACGAATGCTATTGAAGACCAGTTTATCACTTCTTGAATATCATTCTCCTTGGGTTGCCTCTTTTTCACTAATGCCAATTCTGACAAGCTATTCTTTAATGCTTGCTTTTGCCTTGTATAATATTCCCTTCCTATGTTCGCATTATGAATAGCATTCATGTAATTCTTGTCATTGATGTTTTTTGTGCCAGCATTAGGAGATAAAATCAAGATGTCAGCAAATGGCAGTGTTATAGATTCTTTCTCAGCAACGATTGGAGTTTCCCAATCTATTGTAGAAAATCCGTCTTGCGCCAACTCTTCGTTTATTTCCTTCAATTCATCCGCAAGTTTCTTGGCCTGTCCAAAAGAAATGTTCGGTGATGTATAAACAGGAATATCGTACGCACAATTAGCCCATATATGCTTGACGGGGAAAGGTCTGTCTGATTTATGTTTCTTTATATACGACAAAATTCCTCCGATATGGTCATCATCATAATGAGTTAGCACCATTAAATCTATCACACCTAATGCATCCAACTCCCTCACAATATTCCGTGAGTTTTTATTTGGGCCACCATCTACAACAAGGTTCCCTTTATTATTGCCTTTTTGACAATGCAAAATAAAGGCATCACCATGTAGGGCTTGCAACATTTCAATATCTGCCATACTAATTCCGTTTATATATAATGAATGTCAATCATTCATTTCTTTCATCACCCGCTCCACCTCTTCCAATGGCACATGCAGCATACGCGACACATACAGCGGAGTGATAACGTCCATACTACCCGACTGACGTTCCATGCCTATCAGATACTCAATGTTCTTTTTCAAATCACCCAGACCATTGCTGAATGCCGGTGAAGTTTGTTGCGCCGATGCCTCATTCTCTGCTTGCTTAGCCTTGAACTCATCCAACGAACCGCTACCATCTTCACCGTACTTTCCGTCCTTTGCTTCGTAGATAACCGAAGGTTCCAACACCTCCACCGTATGCCACGCCCCCTGTGGCACCACACACCCGTAATTGCCTATTGCCGGGTCAAGCTCTATGCGCTTCGTTTCGTTGCCGTTTTCGTCACAAATTACCTCCACAATCTTTCCACACAACAGAAATACGTTCTCCGTGCTGTGAGGATGTCGGTGAATGGGGACAATCGTTCCGGGCAATAACGCATTCAGCATACGCTGACTGTTATCGGCTGCCGATGTGCGCAAATCCAGGTTCTGACGCAAACGTGGATTCGCCTTCGCTTGTTCAAACAACTGGTTTAAAAAGTCTTTGTTAATTTCCATAATCGTTATAAATAAACAAAACATGAACCTCATAAATCGTACGAACCATTGTTCCTACAATCTATGAAATCCATGTCTTGAAGTTACTAATCTTATTATTTTTTCAATGAAGCCAAATACGCCTCGTGCAAATGATAATACTTTTTCATAAACAATACGTAGGCTACTGCCAACACCACCAAGGCACCGAGCAAGTATGCCCAATGCGCAAACACCGTATCCGGACATATATATATAAAGCCAAGCGAAATGACCAACTGCAATCCTACATACAGCAAGGCTACCTTAACGTGACCTATCTTCAGTTCATTCGCCATAATCTGGTACGCATGCTTGCGGTGTGCCTCGCCCAAATTTTCATGCAGCATAATGCGGTGTACAATCGTCAAACAACCGTCCACGCCATACACCAACAGGAATATCAGCCACGTAATGTCCTCGGTCGCCAGAATCACACGGCCCAACAGAAACAGCATAATAAACGCCATGCCTATCGACCCTACATCACCGGCAAAACACTTGGCCTTTCCTTTCGGTCGAAAGTTAAACAGGCAGAACACGCAGGCGGACAACACTGCCACCACCACCAAACTCTGTGCTACATATCCTCCCTTTGCATTCACCAAAGCCAAAGGCACCAACACCGCCAGTGCATACCCGGCTGTAATGCCATTGATGCCGTCCATAAAGTTTATCACATTCGTTGCTCCCACATATACAATGAGTGCCAGCACCACAATCCACCACATCGACCAATGCAGAATGCCCAGTTGATAAAAGGCCATGGCTGCTGCTGCAAACTGTGCCACCAGTCGCACCGAGTCGGGCAAGGAACGGATGTCGTCCACAAAACTCACCCCGGCTACCAAGGTCAGTCCGGCTAAAAACCATGGGTATTGAAACCCATAAAATGCGCTCCACACCCACATACCAATCAAAAAAATGATGCCGCCACCTCGCAGCACCACGCTCGTATGCGACGACCGTTCATTGGGCTTGTCTATGATGTTAAATCGGTCGGCAATGCGGAAGTAAACTAACTCTGCTATCAGGAGCAGGGCGAAAATAATTAAGTAGGTTGTCATATTTAATCTGTTATCGTTTTATATCTTCTCAAATGACTCCATAGCAATGTAAGGAACATGGGGAGGAGCCATTCCTTGTAAACAAGGGGATGCTTCCAACGGTTGTGCCACCAACGACGGAACTTGAATGTGAGGATGGGGACATTCCATCAAATACTCTCTTGTCTATTGGGCGCAAGTCTTGATAACTGCATTTGCCAAGAAAAATTACCTTGGGAGTTTACCAATTCTCCCAAGGATTTTTTGAAGACCTTATTTCTCAATACCTTTTCTTATATAGGGCATCAAACCTACGATATCTGTTACTACTGAAATAGCTCCCTAAGGAGTAGGACATGCAAGCAACTACGCTATGTCCGCTACTAGAATTACAACATTGATAATAACATTCCATTGGAAATGGACGGTCTTGGTAGACTATGCCTTCTCATTAAAAAGACATATCTACACTCCGGATTTTTTGATATTAACCATCATAATGTAAATAATTTATTTAATGATTTTGCCAACCGCAAGTTTAATGTCATTGGCGACTTCTGGACAATTCGTGTTCAATATAAGGAAAATACCTTCACTTTTATAGCTAAGCCTTCAACATTCCTAAGCTATCAGCTACATATTTAAGACTATCTTCAAACGACACAAGTTGATAGTCAAAATCCTCTTTGCTCATGCTTGGATCATAATAATATGTGGCAAACATCTTGTTGATAGGTTGTAGAAAGAAAGAGCCTAGCCATACAAAAGGATTAAACAATCGAGTAATCCAAACATTATGTCCCGCTGCTTTCGCAAAAAAACGTATTATTTCCACAGTATCAGCCTGTTCACGATTCTGCGGATAGAATGTGCCACTCAATTCACGCAACACAGCCTGTTTCACAAATTCAGCTAAGTTATCAATATACAGCATCGAACGTTTATTATGCCAGCAAGGGAATACAGGCACCTTGCATGCCAACTTAGCCAATCTTGGGAAATTTCCTTTTGCATTAGGTCCATATATCATGCAAGGACGCAGAATACACACTTTGAAGTCATCCGATTCCAACTTATGCAGACCTATTTCTGCCTGAAGCTTTGAGTCGCCATAGAATCCATTAGGATTTGGTTTAGTGTCTTTAGTCAACACCTCGCTCTTGAGCGACTGACTCTCATGGAAAACAATCTGGCTTGACATAAAGATAAATTGTTTAACGCCACATTCCTTAGCATGTTGGGCAACCTCAATGGTTAAGTCTCTATTTACCTTATAATATAAAGGTTCCATCTTCGGGTCGGCATTCACATGAGCAATACCAGCCACATGAAACACAACATCATAAAGTGAATAATCAGCTTTCTTCCAATTATCCCCCATGGTGTCCACGGCATCAATCTCAAACTCTCCAGGAGTTGATGCCAACATATATTTACGCACACTCTCACCAACGTAAGAGCCAGCGCCTGTGATTAATATTTTCTTCATTTCTGTCCTAACAATTCATTATATATTTTAAGGTGTCTCTCCTCCACAATCTCAATGTCAAAATATTTCTCTGCATACTTACGGCTTGCCAGTCCCATGCTCTTTCTTAAATTAGCATTGCTGATAAGCAAGTCCAGTTTTTCAGTCAGAGCATCCACATCTTTTGGTTTTATCAAAAATCCATTCTCACCATCCACAACAGTTTCCTTACAGCCTACCGAATTGCTTGTAATAATAGGTCGGCCAATAGCATCAGCCTCAATAAGGCTTTTGGGCAAGCCTTCCATGTAATATGATGGGAAAGCAACGATATGGCTCTGTTTCAATAAGTCACGCACGTCAGTTCTGTAACCTAACCACTTAATATACTTACCATCACACACAGCGTTAAGCTGTTCCTTAGTGATAGCTCCTGGATGATCGTCCAGTCCGCCTACTAAAAGAAATTCTGCAACCTCTCCATATTTCGGACGCAATCTCTCAGCAGCTTCTGTCAACAGAAAAATGCCCTTTTCAACAATCATACGAGCAGTAAGAATTACCTTAACTTTACCTTCTTTAGGTTCTTCTGTATAACAATAATCCTTCAAGTCCACTCCTGAACCTTTTATAAAGCGTCCTTGATTGTGCTTGATAATACCATGTTTCACATAAAGTCCCCAGTCATCATCATTTTGGAATATGCAAAGTAAGTTAGGTCTGTTATGCGAGAATTTCAATACTTTTGGCATAACCTTGCTCAGCAGACCCTTGTTGTCCTCAGCAAAGAATCCTCCAAGTCCGCTAATGGCATTTACCACACCTTTCACCTTACTGAATTTGGCAGCCAGAGTACCCCAAAGAATAGTCTTCATTCCCACATGATGAACCACATCAGGACGTTCTTTTGAATAAAGATTATAAAGAAATCTCAATGTTTTCAATTCCTCCATAATATTCATTCCACTTCGGCTCATAGGTAAGTTAATCACCTTCAAACCGTTTTCTTTTATAACGTGCATCTTACCTGTATCAGCAGTGACAATCGTCATATCCCATCCAGCGTCCTTTGCAGCCAACGCCACAGGTAGTCTATGTGAAAGGAAAAACCAATCTACATTCACCACCATAAACAGTTTCTTCTGTTTCATGTCTTATGTTTTATTTATATTTTTCTTCTTTATGTTTTTCCATATTCTATGATAAACCAGCCATATAGGAGTCCAAACAACCTCCGATGGATAGTGCATCAACAAATGCGCCCCATGCCTGGCCATCATCTTCATCTTGCTATTACCTTTATATCTCTTGTCTTCTTTTCCGAAGTTTCCTGTCTGTTCAATCTCCGACAATAAGAAACGTCCTTCCTTTTCATTGGGTGGACAAAGCAAATAATCCATTGACAATCCCAAGTATTCATGCAGCACCCACATCACTGCGCCAGCAAATTTTTTCATCCTCAACTCCTCAAGCAAGCGCATAGCCTCATCCTTTTCCTTCTCACTTGCCTTGTCTGCTTTAAGCACAAAAAAGTAGTCCATCACTTGTCTAAGTCCAATACCCTCAAACAAGAAATGTCTGTAAATATGTGTTAGGATAAACACTCTGTTGAAACTTGCAGGAGGCACAGCAAATCCCTTGTCTGTCAAAATAAAGGAATTTGGATCAAAACTGTCACACCATTTTTGCAGCTTTCTATTGTCCCAAAGGTTGCGCATCAATGTAGGGCGAAAATGTAACTCCACTTCTGTTTCTTTGTATATGTTGTAGTGAAATCTATGATATGCAAAATCATCCGAAGGGCAAGTGTTTTGAATATAATTGCTCACCTTATCAAAACCACCTTTTACCCACATATCTATATCACCGCTCTGTCTTAATATCACCAGTTCTCCATATAGCAATGCAATGCCTTGACCTTTCAACAAAGCAGCATCAAGACCCGCAATCCTCAGCTTTTGCCACATATCAGCCGAAAGCCTATCCATAAGCTCGTTACGCCGTTGAATCTGTGCTGTATTCGACAACCATTTCATAAACAACGTAGATGGAAGCGCCTCCACACTTCTACTTCCTTTCTTGCGCAACTTTTGCACTCCTGCAAAACATACACCTATTAGAGTTTGTTTTGCAGCCAAGTTAAATAGTTGGTTCCATTCTATTGCCGATGGTGAATAAGGCAACTCACTTTTAGCTCCAAGAGCAATCTTTATTAAATCAAATAACAAATCCATCAATCAATGTCCTTTTTCTTTTCCAACCATTTATCTACCACTTCTTGGTAATCAATCTTATCTTCTACCAACCAATTCTTTACAAACTCAGGATTATTGCTGTTAGGTAATGGTTTAGTTGTATTCATTCTTGCCACAACAGGAGTTCTTACACAATCACCCATAATAATTACATGTTGTTGCGGAAGGGTTGGAAGCTGATTCAGAATCTCAGAGTTTGCTGATGAAACAAGTTTACGAATATATACTTGGTCATCGGGATTTTGAATTCGATGCACTATAAAGCTGTTGCATTGTGACAAAACAGTCTTTGATAGTTCAGAAGGGCGTTGACTTGAAATCAGCAACGAAAGTCCATACTTTCTTCCCTCACGAGCGATTCTCTCAAAAACCTTTCTTGATATGGATTCTCTGTCTTTTCTGTTTATCTCAGGTATATAGTTTTGTGCTTCTTCCAACGCAATGACGACAGGCATACTACCACGCTTATCCTTGTCAAATCTTGAAAGGAATTCCAAAATGATTCTTCCAATAAGACCTGTAATGGTTTCAAGTACTTGGAAAGGAAGAAGCGACATATCAATGATTGTTATTTGACTGTTTACTTTATTCCCTTCACCTTCACTATTACCAAAATAATCATCATAAATTGTCTTCCCGTCACCATCTTTTGTATAGACATCACAATAATCTCCAAGTATATACGCTAAGAACTTCACCAACACATTTTCTATTTCCTTTGGCTTGTCCAACAAGAGTGGTTGTGCCAATCTAATGTCATCTACAAATGATTGCATTCTCAGTTTCAAGGTTGAAACATATTCATTCAATTTGTCTTGTGATGCTGCGGATTCCTTGATTGCATAATCAAAACAAGATGACAAAAGCAATTTAAAGTCATAATATAATGGTATGTCAATATTGCGGTTCTCTGAAGAAGCAACCTCTACCATCGTTTTTTGATATTCATCTAATGATGCCGTAATAGATTCTACAACTTTATTTACTAACTTCTGTTCATAACCACCTTTTATATATTCTCCACTCTTATAAACCTTATTGGGTCCTATTTGAGTCATTAAAGAAGCCAAATTTGTATTGATTTCCGTAACATCAAAATCAGTTGCTCGATTATCTTGTAATTCCTTGAAAGCCTCTAAAAGTGATTCTACATCTTCTATTATAGCAGCCTTAGCTTTATATCCACCAGAATTCAAATTTTCAATCAGATTCTTGAGGCTATTGATATACAATTTAGGTATACATTTTTTTGATTCTTCTTTTAGCTTACTCTTAGCCAACCCCAATGCCCTTTTCAGCACAGGTCCTTGTGTGCCAGAAGTAGGTTCAAACAAATAGTCCATATCATCATAGTTCATAAACCAATATGGAACTTTCAATCCTTCATCGTTTATCCAGAATGGATTAACTCTATACTTACTATCAATATCAAAGGCATCCTTGTATTCGCCATTTGTGTCAAAAATCACAATGTGTGCATTCTTCAAATGTTGTCCATTATACTGAAATTTGAAAAGACTCTGCAGTATTGCCGTCAAAGTGCAAGACTTTCCCGAACCTGTATTTCCTAATATGGCGACATGCTTACCGAACATACGGTCAGGATTTATTTTTACTTGAAAATCGGGAAAGGCAGGAGAACTACCTATAGGCAAATAAAAATCTTCCTTGAAATCTATTTTCTCAGCATTTTCCTTTTGGTCAAAAATGATGTTTAGATCATCACGTGTTACAAACCATACTGGATTGTCTAATATCGGATAGTTGTACACTCCTTGAATGTATTTGTCTCCATATATAGTTCCAACCATGGTAGCCGACAAATACCTACTTGATTCCGTCAAGAATATAGCACCTGAGGATTTTGTCAAGTCGGTTTCTTCCCTCGTCATCACACGATTCACCATTGCCACAATACGTTCTGCTCCTACTGGTATGATAATGTAAGAGTTTATGCGTGCTACTGGATAAATCTCTTCATATCCGCTCTTATACAGACTCTTCAAGTCATCATCCAAGCGGACATAGACAGATAGGCTATCTACAGTAACAATCCTACCAATGTTTCTTTCATTTGCCATATTAGTCAGCTTTTGATAAGAGAGCATTCAATGTATCTGCCACACTATCGCTTGATGAGGTGTCAAGAAAGTCAGGCATTAATGTGTCAGCAAGCGTCAGGAAGTCACCAAAGAAATCTCCTTCCAAAATAATGATTCTTGGATCGTTCAAATCTTTCAGTCTTTTTATTTCTTTCGATCCTCTCGTTCCATTAAAATCCACTATTATAAGGGTAAACGAAGGATTAGACAGTGCCTGATAAATGATATCATTAAAATGCTCGTCACAGAACGAGTAACCCACAGTGAAGAGTACCGATTGTGGTTGTGACGTACAATAGGCGAAGTGTCGGAACAGTTCCGAGTAAGGCAAATCAAGTGTATAGCTTTTCTTTACCGCTGTCGGATAAACCATCAGATTTCCATAGTTAAAATCGCCACCTTCTTCTGCCTTACGCTTAATCAACTCTATCGGCATCTCCTCTATTCCATAAATGTTATTGGAAGAATGGTTATTGTCAGCAACCCAACTAATAGAGCCATGAAGTTTAAAGTAGCGGACTACTTTTTCTATCCTTTGCACTTTTCCAGCGGTAGTGCTTCCCGGATAGAATATGTCATAGTTGAATGTCTCAGGCTTAAAGTAGCGATGATGAAACCCTGAAAATCCATCAATATATTTTATACCAAGATTGTCGAAGGCATACTCAAACGCCAAGTCATAGTTACTTGTAAATATATTAGCTCTTTGAAGGTTTAAGGGACGTTGCATTAACGATTTCAAGAACTTTTCATGAAAGATATATTTATCTTTTGCAAATGCCTCCTTATATTTCTTCCTTTCAATACGATCCAAATCCCTCTGACTCGTTTCACGTTCATGAACATCACATATATTAAACAGAGAGGCTTTCAAAGAATTTATAAGCTTGTATACACGTTCAAAACCTTTCTTATCATTCTCTGCATTTTTCTGATAAGAAATAGCCGTTAAGTAGTTAAGCAACAGCTCAAACATCACACATATTTCTCCATAATGCTTCTCTGGAGCATCCTCTTCACCTTCTTTTACTTCTACTTTTTTACAATCACGTATGTAGGTGCCATCATATATTACATCCCATCCTCTTCCGTCTTTAAACTTATCATCTTTCTTTACGTCGTTTGCATCTTTCAAGGATTTCTGCAACTGTGTAATGTACTTTTTAAAGTCTTCTTTCAATTCTCTATCACCAGAGTTTGCAATATCCTCCTCTGCCTGTTTTGGAATGTTCTGAATACTGGCTGCGCCAAGATGAATAGAAGATCCAGTTCCAAATAGGAAGTTTACACTATCAAGTTGCAGATAGTTCTTTATCAGCTCTCTTACCTTTCCAACAACCTTTTGCTGGTAGTCATCCGCAATCTCTCCGTCTTTAACATCTTCCTCTGTCGATATGCCTGCCCATTGAGGTAGACGGTCAACATTACCGATATATATGTGATTGATTTTAGTATTCATATTACCTAATTTGTTCACAAATCCTTATGTCAATACCCATCAACTTCCTTAAACACTATAGTTGATAAGTACTTACTTTAAATGGTATTCATTTCTTATGTATAACCGAATGTTTCAATCGTCTAACTAAAGTTTGAAGATCTATTTTCCATAGAACAAAACGCAAATAATTCTTTACCTTTACTTTAGCATTATATGGAGCATATTTCCTGAAGAACTCTGTGGAAGTTAGTTTATTAACATCCTTAAACAAAGACTCACGATTCGACTTTACCTTCATTACTACATTTCGTTCTGCCCCTCTTGACTTTTCAAAAGGATAAGGTATACATTTAATTTCATTCTGTATAGAATTCAACAAATTCAGTCCTTTTTGAGTCCACACATGTACAAGCGTTGTTCCCTTATTGTCATCAAAAGAAGAAATTCCTGTTTCCCAAATATCACCAAGTGTAAAATCACCCACTCTTTCTTTAGTTTGATATGGACAAGTCATACACGAACGCCTACTAATTTGGCCGCTTAAGAAAAGCCTCAACCATTCATCAGATTCACTTCCACGACGATACTGATCTCGTGCAACAAGCCTCGCTTCATGACTCCTATAATGAGCCATTGTACAATATAGAAATCCCCTTTTTTTATCACGGAACACAATGTCAGAAATCCGTTTCTCTTTTTGTTTTTTATATTCAATATACTTTTCAAATACAAGCGGTGAAGGAACAGACTTACATACTACATCTACTGCTATCAAATTGTTATAATCCCTTCTAAGAAACTTATACAATCCATTTATCTGGCAAGGTGTTCCACTAAAGCACACAAAACGACCTTCTGTCAAGAACTTTTTTGCCAACTTATAACTGTCTCCTATCTCGCTCTGCACATACTTTGAGTTACGAAAACGAGCAAGTTCCTCCTTCGCCTCGACATACCCATGCTTTACTTTCAGGTCCTCTGTCATTATTGCACCGAATACTACACCGCCCTTTCTTATAATATTCTCTGCTATTGCAGTAAAAGCTCCTCCAGATGTAGATTGATAACGTATGGTTTCATCTTTATGTTGTATTATATAAGCACGTGGTGTTAGAGACTTTTCCATGTTAACTGCTGGTTGAATTCCTGGACAAGTTTTTTCACACAATCCACACTCTATACATACAGAATGGTTGATTACAGGATGAAGAAATCCTTCTTCGTTTGGCTGCATAGAAATTGCACCCTTAGCGCATTTCTCAGCACAAGCTGCACATCCACAGCATTTATTTGATTCTACTAGATTAGGCATTCCTTAGCTATTTAAAGCATTTTTTAAATATTTCAAAGATAGATTTCTCTTTTCAGCCACCTTGTCAAGAGCCTTCCCGAAATCAATCTTGTCAGCAATGCACATATCAACATCCTCTCTACCTGTCAACATACGACCCACAAGACCAGTGAAGCCAAGAAGAGTGTATAGACGATCATTTGCTGAAAACTTACTTCCGTCAGGCCATCTGCGAAATGCGAAGAATTTAGTGGAGTTCAATATACTGAACACACAGCAATGGAAAGAATCGGTGCAGACATATTCTGCGTTCTTTATAAGATTGATAAACTCCGAAGGCCCTACATTGTATGGTTTTTCATCCACCACTTCTTCATCATAAGCTATATAGGTGGCTCCATGAAGCAATCCAATAATTCTGCATCCAGTTTTCTTGCTCAACTGCTTTACGAATTCACGTTGTTCAGGATTATCTCCCATCAAATACATCAGTATATATTTTCCTTCTGCAAAAGGCTTCTCGTCTTGAATATGCAACCAGTCTTCTGCTGTAAGCATCATAGTTGGGTCGCATACCACTGTAGCTTCGCGTCCGCATTCTTTCTTTACGATATCTGCGCCACTATTCTCACGCACACTAATATGTTCTATACGTGAAAGAAAACGTTTTGCGTGCTTATGCAAAGATGCTGGTAATTCAGGAACACCAAAACTTGTTGAAAATGCTATCTTCTTTACATTATCAGGCACAAACTCTAATGTGAAATAACATCCCACAATGTTTGAGGGTCTCCATAACTGATCACTACCAACCACCACGGCATCCATTTCTTGAGCCTGTTTACTCAGCCCTTTCCATCCTTTAACCAAAGGAAGCATCTTGTTCCATTTCTTATTGAATTCTGCATACACCTGCTTGCGTATCTGCATGTCATGTGCATAATGGTCCGTTGATGCTGAAGCAGACTTTCTGGAGCGGCTTTTTAAATTAGCCATCAAATACTTCAACTCTACAGGATCGAACATTCGACCAGCATAATAAAGAAGTTTCTTTATATGAATTTCCCTATGCACACCTTTTATCTCAAAGATACGTGCATCATAACCTAACTTCTCCAAAGTATACTGAGTTGCGTATGTCTGTAGTGCGCTACCAAAATTCTCTTTATAAGTAACGGCTGCTATTCCTATTTTTTTTACCATATTTTTTTACCAAATTAGAGTATAACAATTCAAAATTCTTTACTGCCGTTTTAATATTATAGCAACTCTTGGCAACAACACTATAATATTTCGAACGGTCTTTCACATGAGCTTCATCAACAATTCTAGCCCATATTGCAGCTGGTTGTTCAAGTGAAACTCTATGTATCAAATCTGACAAATCAACTTCTTTTGTGATAATATCATTCATCACAACAGGAAGACCTGTAGCTTGTGCCTCAAGTACAGAAACAGGGAAACCTTCGAATATAGAAGGAAAAATAAAGCAGTCCATTGCCATCATATACTCATTGGCATTAGTTACAACACCAGTGAAAATAACCTTATCTTTCATTCCAAGTCCCTCTACTTGTTGCTTGATAGTAGGCATAAGAGCACCTGCCCCACAACAGATAAGTTTTGCGTTAGGTCGTATTTTTAAAATTTCAGCAAAAACCTCAATCAAAAATTTATGGTTCTTTACTGCTGAAAATGTCCCTAAATGACCACATAAAAAGGTACCTTCATTCACACCAATATTCTTGCGGATACGCTCTCTAATTGCCACTTCGAACTTATACTTTTCTGCATCAATAGCATTGGGAATGTCATAATAGTGCGGATATTTTTTATAGGCTTCCCCATATAATCGGTCTGCAGCTTTATCTGAACAAGCAAACCAATAATCAGCAACTTTCCCTACTCCTTGCGCAAAGAAACTTTTAGCTAACTGCTCTATTTTATTTCCCCTATATCCTGCACTATGGCTATGAGCAATTGTTTTCATTCCGTATTTCTTGGCTATTCCTAAAAATATAGAAGCAGAATTAGTCGCATGTGCATATACGATGTCGTATTTATGCGTGCTTAAAAACCTGTCCCATGCCTTAGTGTACGATATGTAATTATATATTTTAAAATATGGCAAAATATAAAAATCACATCCGTATTTTATACATTCATCCTCAATGCCATCACTTTCTGCATAGAAATTAATTGCAAAATCAATATGGAATTTATTCATATCAATATTGCGCAGCACATTAAGCACAAATGCCTGAACACCACCCATTCTGGTGTTAGCCATAACCATTAGTATGTTTATCTTGCCTTTCTGAATCATTAGTGCACTCCCTTTAGTTTTCTTTGTGTAAAATAAGCCCAAGAAAGCAAACAATCAAATAAGTCCTTACTCCTTAAGTCTTTAATATCCAAATCATCGAAACCAACGAAATCTTCCTTGTGTTCTTTCAAAAATATTTCTGTAGCTTCGAAGTTTACATCTGTCATAGTTGATGGGTGCAAGCAGAATGTCCATATACCATTTATCTTCATTTCTGTACAATGTCCTCCTAATTGTGGGAGGAAGACGAAGTCACCTTTTTTATATGGTTTTGTGGCAATAGTATCGCTAATAATCCTGATATTAGTACATTCCTTCAAAGCCTTCAAAGTGTTCTCGTCAAATGTATGACTTGGAGCAAAGAAATACTTTGGTTTAACTCCATGACTCGAAAGGATCTCGAAGCCATCTCGAATCTTTTGTTTCTGCACTTCATAAGGAATACCCGCAAATTCAGAACGAGCCCAAAGAGGATTTAACCCCTTTAAGCCTTCGTCTGAAATATAGCAATGGTTATAGCCATGTAAGGCTATAGCATAACCTTTCTGTTGCCATAGCTTCGCCTTATTCCAAAACTCCACATCAGGAGCATCTATCTCCTGCTTAGGATCTTCATTATGCGGAATGATGCCCACCATTGGACGCACACCGTATTGGTCGAGAATTTCAAACATCCTCTGCCACTTGGCTCCATCCATCGTAGGACAAGCATCATCCAAACGGATTAAATATTTATTTGCCATTTATAATAAATTTATCTACCATGCGTGAAATTTCATACTCATACTTAGAGTCGTTGTAATGATTATCAAAGATCTTTTGTACAATAGATTTATATTTAGTATAATCTTTTGAAGTTTTCTCAAACTCAATTATCTGTTTAGCAATAGTATTTACATTTAATGGACAACTGCCCATTATTTCAAATTCTTCCAGATTTACATTTCGTTTAAAATCATCAACACCATCACTGAATATTGGTATCATATATGCAGCTAAATATGAATTCATCTTTGTTGGCGTTGCAACTTGATTTACTATATGATCTGTTCTAAGTATAAATCCGTATTTACACTTATGCAACTCTTCTTGAAGCTGCTTAACTGGCACATATTTAATATCATAATTAACAATACCTCTTTCGCGCAATTTTAATTCGAATTCTTCTTTATTACCTGTAAATATTCGGAAACAAGATTTTGGTATTGATTTTTCTATTACTGCAAAAACATCAAGCATAAAATCTACTCCCTGCCATATACCTGTATTTCCTGCATATGCGAACACTGGTTCTTGATATTGTTCTATATTATAATCTGGTGATAAAGGAAGGTTGTAACATGGCATAACAACTATTTGACCATTATTCTTCAATCCATAGTTTTTACAGTAATATTCTACCATTCTATTAGACACACAGAAAAGCAAACTACATTTAGTTACTGCAATTGGCTCTACAAACCTACGGAATAAATACCTAAGCCTTTGTACAAAGGTGGTTATATTCATCTTTGCCTCCTCGGCATCAACACCTTGAGCCCAATAAATAGTTTTGGTAAATGGGAAACGTAACTTTGCAAAAAAGAAATACTTCTCTGTTATCGTTATAATAACATCAGGAGATTTTATCTCACTTAGATTATGGACTGTTGTGACTTGATAATTCTTAGACTTGAATGGTCTTGTCATTAAATCCACATAATAATTGGTAGCATCATTGAGTGATTTGGGATCACAATATAAATATACTTGTTTCATTTCCATATTAATCCTTTATAATTTTTCTAATAGCATTTTTTAATGCATAAATATAGCCTTTGCCAAATTTCAAATCAGGCTCCATATAATTGCCCTCGCCCCATTCATTCCACGACTTCAAAAAGACAATACGCTTGTTTCCTTTCTTATTTTGGGTTGTTGCGAGCACTTTTTTAGCATGTTCTTCAAACAACTTAGGTGTAGCATTGTGCAGGACTGTACCACCACGTCCACTTCTTGGAGTATGATCCCAGTTTGGCATCATTGTAGGAAACACATCCTCACGATAGTCTTCTTCAAAAACACTATGTTTTATAGCCTTCTTGTACGGAATGATAAAAGGTACTTTTATAAACCTTCTTGCAAAATTAAAACAACGCATCACGAAGTTTGAGGCTTTGTTGTACTGATAGTAGTTGTCAAGTCTATGACAATGGTTTACTGCATCGAAACCATATTCTATGATTTCATTTATCTTCTCTTTATACAATGTCTGACCAACAAAGAAGAATCCCTCCAAACCATTTTCTATAGCCAATTGATTCCATTGAGCCTTGAATTCCTTAAAATTCTTAAAGCCTAAAGGTTGATATATTACAAATAACAACTTACCGTCTATCCTTATATATCGCTTATCTTTAAAAGCCTTAAGCAGAGAATAAAAATGCTTTTCGTTATCTTCCTTTCCAAGATACTTCTGTTCTGCAAGTATTTTTTTCTCTACGGTTCCATCATTATTCCAAAACTTAGAATACCATGTTTCATTAGCCCAACATAAGCAGAAAGGGAAATCAGGTTTGCCACTTTCTACCACCTCATTAAATGGTCTTTCTAATTCTTCAAATCCAGCTTCAAACCAATAATGATAATAACAGAAACCTGTTACACCTGCTTCTTTAGCAAGTTCCACTTGTGCCTCCCTTACTTCAGGTAAACGTAAATCGTAATACCCAAGTTCTGATGGCACTTTAGGTTGATAATGACCTGGATAAAGCTTTTTTGCTTTTCCAACATTAGTCCACTCTGTAAAACCTTTACCCCACCACTCATCATTTCTTTTTGTTGGATGATATTGTGGCAAATAATAAGCAATAATTTGAGGTTTCATATTTATATACTTTATATAGAATTATTTTTATTATCATCAAAAATCCATGTCTTATATGGAAAATATCGTTCATATAATTTTGCGTTTTTATCAACTCGCATGTCGCCTTCAGCGACAAATAATCTACCCTGACAGACATATAGTCCAATAAATACATATAAAACAAAAACGACATTTCGCTGACTTTGAACTCGAGATTGCAAAAAGGATCTAGCACAATCAGCTATCATTAGCCAATAAAAAGGAGCTATATAATTTGAAAGACGATAAAATGCGTAAGAAAAAACTGCAAGCATCTGCAATATAGAAAATACGTAAGCAAATCCAATATATTTTCCGTCACTATGTTTTATATTGTAATATGACAAAAACATAGGAATAAAAACATAATATATTACGTGCATTATATAATAATTTGCATTTAACGTTTGGCTAAATTGATTATTATAATAATCAGCTAAGTTTTGACTGTCAGATAAAGCTAACAAAAACTTTGTTTGATCTGGAAGTGCTTGATATATAAATGGTGAAGTAAGCGATATTATTAAAACTATAAAAAATGATTTTCTCGTAAATTTTATTTTGAATATAACAGGAATAAGCAATGCACCAATTGCAGACACATGGAAATTAAAAGCTAAGAATGCAAATAATACAACAAATAAATATTTTTTATTTTTATAAAATTCAAAAGCTATAAGTGAACAAGAGATGGCCATTGATTCTCTTAGACATTCAGTATTATATTCCAAATAATTCATAACGT
>FR901654.1 GCA_000437675.1 Prevotella sp. CAG:891 | reverse complement strand
CTAAACTTTTCTGACGAAGATTTGAATTGGAATTTTATCTCTTCTAAATTCGGGTCTTCACCTTTCTTTTGGGTCGTTTTTTGATCTTTCATCGGTCGTGTAGCTCGCTACACTCCCTCTTCAAGGCCCAAAAACACCTCAAAAATAAAGGCAAATCTTGAAATTCATAAAAGTTCAGACGACTTCTAAATTTTATTCAAAAAGTATTCCAGTTTTTCTGAGTTTATTATCGGTCTTTTTCTGCAATGTCTTTTATTACATAACCCGGCATGCTCCTCAAAACATCACCGAAAAATCCGCTAAAACAACTCTTAGCAAAAACAGAAGTAAAATTTAAACAGCTTCGAAGCAGGTGTTCAAAATAAGTATCGCCAAGTCAGGCTGCACCTCAGCATAGCTCATGCAAGCGAACTTGCTTCACTATGCATTCGGTTTGCACTGACTCTTAATCTATAACTAATTTTCAACACCTACTTACTTATTTAAAAAGCCCCAGCTAGAAACCATAAATAAGGGGCAAGGCAAAAATCATGACGAGCGCCATGATGATTTGCAGCGGCAAACCTACCTTAATATAGTCAATGGGTTTGTAACCACCGGCCGACATCACCAGGGCATTGGGCGGTGTGGAGAAAGGCGATGCAAAACACATGCTGGCGGCTACGGTTACGGCCATGAGCATGGGGACGGCACTTACCCCTTGCGCCGTGGCGGCCGAAAGGGCAATGGGAGCCATGAGTACGGCTGTCACGGTGTTCGAAATGAAAAAGGTGAGAAGCGAGGTGGCCAGGTAAATGGCGGCCAACAGCACATAAGGACCATAATCGCCCACGGCATGAACCAGTCCGGTGGAAATGAAGGACGATGCCCCGGTTTTTTCGAGTGCCGTAGACATGGGGAGCATGGCACCGAAAAGAATGATGCTTTCCCAGTTGATGGTTTTGTAAGCTGCTTCGACACTGCGCAAACAGCCGGTGAATATCATGGCTACAGCAGCCAGCATGACGGCTGTGACGGGGGCAATGGGAATGCTGTCGAAGGCCATGGCTACAACCATGAGCAACATGATGAGGGCGGCAAGGGGGGCTTTGTAGTCGAGGGTAACACGGGCGGCTTGCTCCTGCGGCTGACCGATAACCACCCATTCGGTACCATCGGATTTGTTGAGCCGGGCAATGTTGTCCCAAGGGCCTTGCACGAGGATGATGTCGGAAGCATGAAGACGGCGGTTCTTGATGTCGTCGAGCAAATAGTCGTCGTGACGGCGAATACCGAGAATGTTCAATCCGTAGGTGGCACGAAAATCGGCCTGCGCCACGGTGCGGCCTACAAGCGCCGAAGTGGGCAAAATAAGAATTTCGGCCATACCCACATCGTAAAAGTTCAATCCGGCAGCGGCCTCATCCTGTTTTTGCGGCAGCAAGGCATTTTCGGCAATGAGCAGGCTAATACGTTCGGGCGAACCGCTGAGGTAAAGCACGTCGTCGGTTTGCAGTTCGACATCGGCCAAGGCAAACTGTTCGACTTTGCGAAGAGCTGCTCCCTGCTTGGCAATGCGGCGAATTTCAATGACGTTGACCCCGTAGGCATTGTAGACGTTAAGTTGCTTGAGGGTTTTACCCATCATGGGCGAGCCGAGGGTGATTTGCGCAGCCATAAGGCCTTGTCCTACCTTATATTCTTCGGCTAGCTGGCTGAGTGTCTTACCGCTTCGCGAGGTATTCTTGCCGGTACGTTCCTTCAGGAATTTACGCGAAAGGGGAATAAGAGCCAAAGTACCGACAACAATACAAAGAATGCCGATGGGGGTAAACGAGAAGAACGTAAGTGGCGCATAACCGGCAGCCACCAAGGCATCGCGCACAATGAGGTTGGGCGGCGTTCCGATAAGGGTGAGCATACCGCCCATACTTCCGGCAAAGGCCAGAGGCATGAGCATACGGGCGGGCGAAACACCTGCTCCGCGTGCCATACTCACGACGATGGGAAGCATGAGAGCCACGGTACCAGTGTTGCTGACAAAGGCGCCGACCACACTGGTGGTGAGCATAAGCAAAACGAAGAGTTTGGTTTCGCTGGTTCCGGCCAGTCCGAGAATACCGGTGCCCATGCGCTTGGCCAGTCCGGTACTGAATATGCCGCCGCCCACCACAAAGAGTCCGGTCATCATGATAACTATGGGGTTGGAAAATCCGGCCAAGGCTTCTTCGGGGGTGAGTACGCCGGTGAGCACCAGGGCCAGGGCTGCACAGATGGCAACGAGGTCGGAACGGATTTTTCCGCTGACGAAAAGTATGGCCGAAAGGGCCAGAATGATAAGAGTTATGGTCATAAGCAAAATAAAAAACGAGTTAAGGTTTACGATTGTGTGTTTGTAGCGACGGCACCTGTGCAGTTTCCTCCGGCACAATGGGCATCGAGCAGCGGACGGAACAGTTCGGGTACGGTGAGCGGATGCTGTTTGAGTTCATCGAGCACGTCGCTACCTTGACGGGTGAGGGCAAAATAGATGTGGCGTTTGTCATCATGTCCGAAGGAACGGCGCAAGTAATGCTTGTTTTCCAGACCGCGCAATATTTTCGAAGCATGGGGGGCTAACAACCCTGTATGTTCACAAATGGTGCCGGCAGATATTTTGTCATTGCCGATGCAGCAAAGAATCATGGCTTCGTTCAGCGTGATGCTGTAATGCTGCGAAAGTTGCTGTTCCAACTCTGAAAGGGCGCGAACCACATCGCGCATCATACAAATAGTAGCTATTTTTTCCATATTATTACGTGAATGAACGTGAGAAGAACGGCGCTTTGCAAGCTACCGTTCCAAACCCCCAAAAGGTGATTCATTCCCCTGACCCCGAAATACGGTAAGAGATGAATCACCAATTAAAGTAGAATTTTTGATTTTAGGGCATCTGTTTTGAACACGCATCGAACTAAGAAGTCGTCTAAACTTTTCTGACGAAGATTTGAATG
>FR901653.1 GCA_000437675.1 Prevotella sp. CAG:891 | reverse complement strand
AAAATTTAATTGACCAAATAATATCAGTGTTTTTTTGAAAAATCTGCGAAAAAATGGGTGATTTGGAGGGGTGGTGACGTTTTTGAGATGTTAGATGGTCAAGTTCGTTATGATTTAGGTGTTGATATCGTATATTTATTGCTTCTTGAATGCCAGCGTATGGAGTCCGTTTTATATATACAAAAAAAGGAACAGAGATGCTGAGAATGAAATTCTTTGCAAATCTGTTCCATGTGTTTGAATTTTACTTACAGAAAATCTTTATTTTCAGAGATTATGCTGTAGGTAAAAGTTAAAAGCTTATTGGATGGTTTGATGATTACTCACCTTTTTCCATTTTAGCCTTCAAAGCTGCCAAAGCGTCGTTTTCACCGAGTGAAGTGGTGGCAGCCTGATTCTGGATAGCGGGGATGTCGCTAGCAGGGCGGTTTGCGCTCTTGTTGCTGCGGGGAGCCTTAGCACGTTCAGTGCGAGCTTCGCTACGCTGTCCATCTTCAAAAGTACGGCTGTGCGACAAGATGATGCGCTTGCTGTCCTTGTTGAATTCAATTACCTTGAAGGGGAGCTTTTCACCTTCTTGAGCGTGAGAGTTGTCTTCCTTAACGAGGTGCTTGGGAGTTGCGAAACCTTCAACACCATATTCGAGCTGAACTACAGCACCCTTCTCCATGAGTTCGGTGATGGTACCTTCGTGTACGCTACCTTCGGTGAATACACCTTCGAATACATCCCAAGGATTTTCTTCGAGCTGCTTGTGACCGAGTGAAAGACGACGGTTGTCCTTGTCGATTTCGAGAACGATTACTTCGATGTCGGCACCAATCTGAGTGAATTCAGAAGGATGCTTAACTTTCTTCGTCCAAGAGAGGTCAGAGATGTGGATGAGTCCGTCTACACCTTCTTCCAATTCAACGAATACGCCGAAGTTGGTGAAGTTGCGAACCTTAGCGTGGTGGCGTGAGCCAACGGGGTACTTCTGTTCGATGTCCTTCCAGGGATCGTCCTTGAGCTGCTTGATGCCGAGTGACATCTTGCGTTCCTGACGGTCGAGGGTAAGGATAACGGCTTCAACTTCGTCGCCTACCTTCAAGAAGTCCTGAGCTGAACGCAAGTGCTGGCTCCAGCTCATTTCGCTTACGTGGATAAGACCTTCTACACCGGGAGCGATTTCAACGAATGCACCGTAGTCGGCCATAACGACAACTTTACCCTTTACTTTGTCGCCAACCTTGAGCTCAGCATCGAGAGCATCCCAAGGATGCGGAGTGAGCTGCTTCAGACCGAGGGCGATACGCTTCTTCTCTTCATCGAAGTCGAGAATAACAACGTTCAGTTTCTGATCGAGCTGAACGATTTCGTGCGGATCGTTTACGCGGCCCCAAGAAAGGTCGGTGATGTGGATGAGACCGTCAACACCGCCGAGGTCGATGAATACACCGTAAGAAGTGATGTTCTTAACGGTACCTTCGAGTACCTGACCTTTTTCGAGCTTAGAGATGATTTCTTGCTTCTGAGCTTCGAGTTCAGCTTCGATAAGAGCCTTGTGAGAAACCACAACGTTCTTGTATTCTTGGTTGATTTTAACAACCTGGAATTCCATCGTCTTACCAACGAATACATCGTAGTCGCGGATGGGCTTCACGTCGATCTGTGAACCGGGCAAGAATGCTTCGATACCGAAGATATCAACAATCATACCACCCTTCGTGCGGCACTTGATGTAACCCTTGATGATTTCTTTGTTCTCGAGTGCGGCATTAACGCGTTCCCAAGACTTGCTTGCACGAGCCTTCTTGTGTGAGAGCACGAGTTGGCCACGCTTGTCTTCCTGATTTTCGATGTAAACCTCAACGGTGTCACCTACTTTGAGATCAGGATTGTAACGGAATTCGTTAACGGGGATGATACCGTCGCTCTTGTAGCCAATGTTAACTACAACTTCGCGCTTGCCAATGGCGATGATGGTTCCGTCTACAACTTCGTTTTCGTTTACACGACCCAAAGTGTTGTCGTAAGCCTTTTCTTGTTCTTCGTGGCTTTGAGCTGACTCTACGGTACCATTCTCAAAAGCGTTCCAGTCGAAATCCGCAAGCGGTGCAATGTTTTTTAAGTTCTCCATTTAATGAGTTAATAATAAAGTGAATAATAGCGGTTTGAACGAAACGAAGCCTAAACTGTGGGGCGGGTGGGGCTCCCGGCCCCGAGTGGAGATGTGCCCGAACAGCCTATGTTGCATAGGTTTTATCCAAACTCGCTGCAAAGTTATAGAATTTTTCTTATTATTTATTCGAAGCCGTGGATATTTATGATTTTTTGTAGTAGTTTAGGTCTGAATACAGGCTTTTTAGTTACTGTCATGATTCACGCTTCGTATAAAGGCTTGTGTAAGTAATATTTTCTTGTGTTTGATGCTTTACTCATTGGATGCGATAACCCCGTGAGAATCATCTGACACTTTTGTTAGGATGCACTTTCTATGCAGCGACAAGCTGTTAGTATTCGCGTTCGCCGAAAATGGCAGTTCCGATGCGTACAAGCGAAGCCCCCTCCTTCATGGCTATTTGGTAGTCGTGTGACATACCCCATGAGCGTTGGCAAAAGGCATCGTCGTTAGCAAAAAATCGGGCTTTAATTTCTTGAAAGTATGTGTTGGCTTTATGAAATTCGCTGCGAATTTGTGCCTCGTCTGTGACGTTCGATGCCATACACATCAATCCTGCTATTTGTACGTGATGTAAATCGCGCCATTTGCCTTCGTCGAGCATTTGGGTGCATTCGTCGGGAAGGAAGCCAAATTTTGATTCTTCTTGAGCTATGTGTAGTTCAAGTAAACATGAAATCACGCGGTTATGCTTTTCAGCCTGCTTATTGATTTCCGTGAGTAGCTTCATGCTGTCTACGGCGTGTATGAGCGAGATGTATGGAGCTATGTATTTTACTTTGTTGGCTTGTAAGTGTCCGATGAAGTGCCATTCGATGTCTTTGGGTAAAGCCTCGTATTTGGTTTGCAGTTCTTGCACACGGCTTTCTCCAAAAATGCGTTGTCCTGCATCGTAAGCTTCTTGCAGCACACTGGCCGGATGAAATTTAGATACAGCTACAAGGTCGACACCAGGTTGAATTGTAGCCTTTACTTCATTAAGGTGTATCATTATTCGTATTCAGGTTTGTCTTCTCCAGGTTTGTTCAGCGTGTAATGGAAAATGTCCATCAAGGCTGTTTCAGTAACACTGGCAATGGTATAATCCATCATTGAATCCTTCATGCCTTCATCCAGACGGCGAATGGCGTCGCGAAGGTCACCAGCTTGAATAAGTACGTTCTGTGAAGTCTTTTTTTCTTTTCCGCTTTTTTCGTCGAGCGTAATGAATACCAATTTAGCGCGGAAGTATTTATCGGCAGAGTCGTCGCCCGGTGCTTCGAACAGTTCGGCATAGTGTGCGCGCTTAATGTCGCTCACCTCGAATTCGCCCGTCATGAACGGAGTGATTTCTTCGATGATTCGGCGTTCAGCTTCGGTAAAGTTCAGTGCATCAACCAAGTAAGGTTCATTCACCTTCTTTACCAATCCGTTTTCCATTGTTTTTTCGTATTTTACTTTACATTCAAACCATTGATTGTTCATAGTGCTGTAAGTTATGTTTTATTTGTGTGGTTTCTAATCGGAGTTATTGTCTATGGGCGCGCAAAGTTAGCAAATGCAGTGCAATGGCGTACTTCGAATGCCTAAATAATTTCGAGCATTTGTTCCAAACGCTATAATTTTACCTTTACTTGCGATTTTCCTTGGGTAAATAGTCCGTATTCGATGGCATGCTTCGGGCAGGCATGAAAACACCGCAGACAATGCGTACACTGTCCTAACCATTGGGGCATACCTATCGCATCGGCCTGTATGTTATGGAGTGGACAGATGCGTACACATTTGCCGCATGCGATGCATGCTTTTGCATTGACTTTGAAATGCCTGTCGTGAATAAGGAACTTATTAAAGAGCGGACGCAGAACGTAGCTTTTCATGCGAGGAAATGCACCGGGATGTACGTCATTGTTTGAACTGGGTTCGTGGGCTTCGATGCGCTGTGATATTTGACGTAGCCAGGTAAGTGCTTTTTCGTTTTTCTGCTGTTCTAAGTTTGCGGGGTCGGTCTGAAATCCTGGCAGGCAGATATAGGTGTTGCGCATTTGTACTGAAAAGATGGCATTCACGTTCCAGCCCTTCTCCGCAAAAAGTTTGCGCACCTGTTTGTCAGTGCATCCAATGTCGTCGCCGCAGGTAAGTATCACATATATATAAGGAGAACGCTTGTTGGTATTACCGGGAAGGCGCCGGATGAAATCTTCCGCAACAAGGGGAAGTCCCCAACCATATACCGGAAACACAAAGCCTATTTCTGTGCACTCATCCGTCAGTCGGGGATATGGGGTAGTGTAGTCGATGGCAGTGACACCCTCTTCTTGCTTGTTGCGCAATTTCTGAAGTTGTCTGACTATGGCCAACGAGTTCCCGGTTCCGGTAAAGTAGTAAATCATTCAATAAGTTTTTTGGTATAAACAAAGCATTTATCGAACACTTCGTTCGCTTCAGGAGTAGGACGATTAAATATACCATACATCGTGCTTCCACTGCCACTCATTGAGGCATAAACTGCTCCCATGTCGTATAGTGTTTGTTTGATGGCCGGTAGTTCGGGATGGAATGGAAATACCGATTGCTCAAAATCGTTAACTATTTGTTCTTTCCATGTTTCGATGGGCAACTTGATAGCTTCGGCTAACGGAATTGCTGGCAGTTTAGGCGTAACGTGTGCGTAGGCTTCTTTCGTCGAAACAAATACATCAGGTTTTACCAGCACGATGAATTTATCCTTCAATGAAACATTGCAGTTCGTGAGCTCATCACCGATTCCTGTGGCGTATGCAGGTTTGTTTCGTACAAAGAATGGGCAGTCAGCACCGAATTTAGCCAAACGCTTTTCCATATCTTCAGCGCTAAGTTGTAAGTTGTATGCCTCGTTCAATCCTTTCATCATGGCAGCGGCATCGCTGCTTCCACCCCCCAGGCCTGCCCCCATAGGAATGTTTTTATACAGGCTAAGTTCCAGAGCCGGCAGATTGAATTCAGCTTTCATATCAAGGTAAACTTTTACGATTAAGTTATCTTCGGGTTTACCTTCAATGGGCACACCTCCTGACACAAGGCGGTAAGGCACATCTTCGTTCTCGATTTCCTTAAACTCTAAGTTGTCGCGTAAGGGAATCGGGAAAAAAACGGTTTCTAAGTTATGGTAGCCATCCGAGCGTTTGCTCACAATGTTCAGTCCGATGTTTATTTTGCAGTTCGGGAGTAGCAGCATAAGAATTGAGTTTTGACCAATGTATAAATAATGTTCAACATCTACTGATGTTTTTAATTTTTCTCGTCGATTTTCTGAAGTATGTCGTTGTCTGTGTCAACGTCTGTTTTGATGAGTGCAGCTACAGCAAAAGTCAGTGCACACAGCAATGTAGCTATGATGAAGAAGTTCAGGTAGCCCACAGATTCTTGCAAAAATCCGGCAACCATGCCCGGCAACATCATGCCAAGTGCCATGAGGCCGGTGCAGAAGGCATAGTGGGCTGTTGTCGATTCACCTTTGGAAAAGTGCATCAGGTAGAGCATGTAGGCAGTAAAGCCGAATCCATAGCCAAATTGTTCGATGAACACGCAAATGCTTACCCAAAACAAGCCTTCGGGTTGAAAGTAGGCTAAACCAATGTAAACGGCATCGGGCAATGTAATGCTTAATACCATAGGCCATAACCACCGTTTTAAACCACCGGCTTCGGCTGCCACGCCGCCCAATATGCCGCCTAAGGTCAAACCGATAACGCCGAGCGTGCCCTGCACAATGCCAATGTCGCCCGTAGTGAGGGCTAAACCTCCGCTTTCGGTGCTGCCCAATAAAAAGAGCGGACATATTTTTACCAGCATGGCCTCGGGCAGTCTGTAGCACAATATAAAAAGGAGAGCAATTACAATGTGCTTTTTGCGGAAGAAACTGACAAACGTGCCAAAGAAATCCTTTACGGCATGTAACAAGTCTGTTTCTTGCTGTTTTTTGTCGGCCTCGGTTTTGGGCAGCATGTGTGCATGAAAGGCGAAGAAGGCAAAAAACAGCAAGGCTGTCAGTGCAAAGGTGATAGACCATGCGTGAGAAGGTGTCAGACGTGATTCCAATGTGCCGGCAAACATAATGAGTAATCCTTGTCCGATAATGCTGGCAATGCGATAGAAGGTGGATCGAATGCCTACGAAAAAGGCCTGTTGCTGGTCGTCGAGTGCAAGCATGTAAAAACCATCGGCTGCAATGTCGTGTGTGGCACTGCTGAAAGCCATTATCCAAAGCATGGCCAGCGACCATTGTATGTAGTTTGGTGCTTCCAAACTGAATGCTAATCCACCCAAAGCTGCACCGATAAGCATTTGCATCATGACAATCCACCAGCGTTTGGTTTCGAACAATTCAACAATCGGACTCCAAAAAGGTTTGATAACCCAAGGCAAATAGAGCCAGGATGTGTAGAGGGCTATTTGTGCATTGCTCAGTCCTAAGCGTTCGTACATGATGGTTGCCACAGACATCACTATGACATACGGGATGCCTTCCGCCATATACAGTGTGGGTATCCATCCCCATGGATTACCTTTTTTTGCTTTGATGTTTTTGATTGATTTCATGGATGTGGAATGAGGGTAGCAGTGCCAATTTAAAGGTGGTAAGCAGGTGTTTGTTGTTGTCTGCGATGTTTATGGTGACTTCGCAGTGAAAAAATGTGTGTCATGCTTCAAAGTGATAGTATGTACTTAAAAAGTCATGGCCCTGATGTATAGGTTGTGAATGCAGTGCTGATCTAAGTTTCGAATATCAGACAAGGGGGGTAGAGCTATAAACTATCATAACCCTTAAAATGACAAACAGCAAGTGGGAATAGCCCCCTGAGGGTTATTGCATTCCTACACTTGCTGTTTGCAGTACTATGTTTTGTTATTTGGCATAACTTACAGAACGAGTTTCGCGGATAACCGTGATTTTAACCTGTCCGGGATAAGTCATTTCGTCTTGTATTCTTCGTGCAATGTCAGCGCTGAGCGTTTCGATTTGTTTATCGTCAATCTTGTCAGCACCCACGATGACGCGAAGTTCGCGACCGGCTTGAATGGCATAAGTTTTCGTTACTCCTTCATAGCTCGAGGCGATTTGTTCCAAGTCATTCAATCGTTTGATGTAAGCTTCAACGATTTCGCGTCGTGCACCGGGACGTGCACCACTGATGGCGTCGCACACCTGAACAATCGGGGCAAGCAGTGATGTCATTTCCATTTCATCGTGGTGAGCACCAATGGCATTGCAAATTTCAGGCTTTTCCTTATACTTTTCAGCCAGTTTGGCACCGTAAAGGGCGTGTGGCAATTCGCTCTCTTCATCAGGCACTTTGCCGATGTCGTGCAAAAGTCCGGCGCGTTTTGCTTTTTTCGGGTTTAATCCCAGTTCGGCAGCCATCACTGAGCAGAGGTTGGCTGTTTCGCGAGCATGTTGCAGCAAGTTCTGTCCGTACGATGAGCGGTACTTCATTTTACCAACGATGCGAACCAGTTCGGGGTGCAGACCGTGAATACCCAAGTCAATGGCCGTGCGCTTACCCGTTTCGATAACCTCGTCTTCAACTTGTTTTTTAACTTTGGCCACAACCTCTTCGATGCGTGCCGGGTGGATACGTCCGTCAGCAATCAGCTGGTGTAAGGCCAATCGGCAGATTTCGCGACGTACGGGGTCGAAAGCACTGATGACGATAGCTTCGGGCGTGTCGTCAACCACGATTTCAACACCAGTGGCAGCTTCCAGCGCGCGGATGTTTCGACCTTCGCGACCAATGATTCGTCCTTTTACCTCGTCGTTGTCGATGTGGAACACCGTAACGCTGTTTTCGATAGCCGTTTCAGTGGCCACGCGCTGAATGGTTTGTATAACGATTCGTTTAGCCTCTTTGTTAGCCGTCATTTTGGCATCGTCCATGATGTCATTGATGTAGCTTTGTGCATCGCTGCGGGCTTCATCCTTGAGAGCATCGACCAATCGTTTTTTAGCTTCTTCAGCCGAAAGTCCGCTCAGTTCTTCTAATTTTTCGCGTTCTTTCAGTTGCAGTTTTTCTAATTCCTCTTCTTTTTTTATCAGAGCCTGCTGTTGGTTGTTCAGTCTGTTGTGCGTATTGTCAAGCTCTTGTTTCCGTCGGCCCAGTTCGTCTTGTCTTTGGTTCAGGCCCAGTTCTCTTTGTTTCAGTTTGTTTTCAACTTGCAGAATGCGCTGGTTGCGTTGTTGAACTTCCTTTTCTAATTCTGCTTTTTTGTTCAAGAACTTTTCTTTAACCTCCAGCAATTTTTTTTCTTTGATGACATCAGCCTCCTTATTGGCGTTGTCAATCATTCTCAGATACTTCTTTTTAAGCACGTAGCGAAAAAAGCTGTATCCGACACCAGCTCCGATGAGTAGGCTGATGAGGGTTGTGATAACTATTGTTACGTTCATTTCTTTTTTGTAATGTATTAAATAAGAGATAATCAAGTGTTTTCGTATGGATACACCTGATTTTAAAGGCGTGCCACCTGCAGTAGGGCATTTAGCAAAAGGTTTGTAAACAGACCTGCCGACCATTCAATGCTGACAGGATTCGAACAATACTTTGTACTAACGTTCCGAGTTTAGCAAATTGTTGAGTTCGCCACTCAGTCGGTTAACCGTTTCTTCATAAAGCGACTGGTCTTTTTGAGTCTGTAGCTGAATAACCTGTACGGCAAAATCGAGCAATGCTACAGCCGTGTAGCGTTCGTAGCTCAGGTGTGGGTATGATTGCTCGTAGCGTCCAAGTTTTTCGTTGATCATTCGTGAGGCCTTTCGGTATATTTCTTCCTGGTCGCGTTTTACGGTGATAGGATATACCTGTTTGCCTATGAGCAGTTGAATAACAAATTTGTCGCTTTTATTTTCCATGGCATTGGAGTGAAAAAAAAGGAAAGTATGCTTCATTGACTATTCATCACATTGTGTTTTTGCAATTAGAATAGTCCATAAAGTAATGGAGCATACCAGCCTACAAAGTGATGTTTACACATCCAGTAGGGCAATACATTTGTCAACTTCGCGAATAAGTTTGGCAATTCGAGCTTGAGCTTCTTTTACGTCATCGCCGTTAACTTCGATCATGCGTGCGGTTTTCAGCACGGAATAGTCGTTCTTCAGTTGGTCGATTGTTTCTTGCGCATCAGCCAGTTCCTCTTGGCATTTGCTCAGTTTTTGTTGCAGTTCGGCATTGGCAAAACGCATCTGCTCATACGCGTTCATGAGTTGGCGTACAAGTGCTTCAAAGTTTCGTAAAGCTATTTCTTGTTCGTTAGTCATACTTGTTTGTGGCTGCGTTCATTTCCGGTGTAAAGATTTGCCGGAAGTGTGCCAAAGCATTATCTGTTTTTTAAATATTGCCTCTATTCGTCTTTATCGTCAGGTTTGGGTTCTTTTTTGGCAAGTACAACAATGTTGTAGACATACGTTGTCATCCATTCCGGAGAGTAGCCTAATTGCTGCTGGTAACGGCGCACCGACATGCAAGCCTTGCGAACACTCTCATCTTTCCAATTATTTTTGGTGAGTACGTCGTTCACCGTTTTGGCAGTAAGGTTGCGCAAAGCCTCCTTCAGGAAACCGGGCAGTCTGAATTTCCATTTCATCAAGTTGCCCATCAGCATCATGAGTTCCTGCGAGAATCCCTGGAACAGGAACAGATAGTTGCGCACCTCGTTCACATTGCGGCAGTTGCGCTTGATGCTCTGGTCAATTTCTTTAAAGAAAAACTCCTCGATGCCGTAAATTTCCATCAGCATTTTCTTGCATTTGTTCTTTTCGCCCAGTCCCAGTTTGTTGTTCACCGTTTGAACGTGTAGGGTTTGTTTGAATACGCGCAAGTCGGGCAGTGCTGCCAGATTACTAATGCCTAAGTTCGAGGCCATTACAGCTTGATAGTAAACACGGATGAGCATCATGAAGTCTTCCATGCCGCCCACTCTCCAGCCAGTTTCGTTGGCTTCTTTTTTATGCTTGAATATGTTTGAAAAAAATCCCATAATGTTAATATTAGTCTGCGTTAATCATACTTGCCAGCAACCAATCTGTACCAGTCTGAAGGTTATGTTCATCGTGCGATTGGGTGTATGGGGTATACAAATTCGCGAGAGCAAAGATAATACTTGACCTTAGAAAATCCAAAAAAAAGGTTGGTTTTTTGTACATCGCATTGCATTTTTCTGCCTTTATCTTGTTTTAAAATGTGAAAAGGCGGTCTGTTTGGGTAATTCTGCAAAAGATGTGTTTTTGAATATCAGCTAAGTTTAGAATTGACAAAAAAGGTTGGCACAACCTGCTTTGTCGTTGTTAACCTACGGCCTTTGTTTGTGCGTCAGTCTTTTTTTAAAAAAAAATGGCTCTGTCGCGAATGGTGAGGGTGGCCAAGCTAAATGCCAACCGCGATTTTTGACAGACGCTTTCAGCTATTTCTCAAAGTATAACCTCCAACTACTTGGGTTGGGGCGTATTGGCGCGCAGGGTGGATTTAACAAATAAGTAAATAAACGTAAAATAGCAAAAGCTGGCTTTTGTCGTCATTTCAAAGCAGAACGGGCGTGTGTGTAACCAACTTTGGCGTTTTTCTGAAAACGCTGATTATCAGTGATACCGAGATTTTTGAAAATGGCTCGGAAGAAATTCAAACTAGCTCGGAACTAATTTTGACAATCGCGGAGTAAATGAGAAAGGTGGGTTGGTTCGTGGCTCAAATGTCTGAAAGCGGATGAGGTGAATGGCTTTGTTCTTTAATAGAATTTCACGTCTGCATGAGCCTATTGTTTAACATTTGATGCAATGGTTAACTTACAGCCTCTAAAGGATAGGTGCGGGGTATGCACTTGTGTTAGTCTAATGGAATGCCAGGTGACAACGAAACAACTGATTCTTAATATCTGTGCTGGTCGAAGGTGATGAAGTCTGAATGGTTGTTTTTTTGAAAATTCGATACATTCAGGGTTACAAAAAAGGTTCGCACAATCTGTTTCGTTGTGCGAACCTGATGTTGCGTTACGCTGTTTAGGCGTAGCAGTTGCGAGGCTGTTTAGTGAAGGCAGCCAATAATTTCGTGTACATCTTTCACGCCGTGTGCATCGAGCCATTCGTTCATGCCGTCTATAACCTTGACTGTTATGGCAGGGTCGATGAAGTTGGCCGTACCTATTTCGATGGCAGTGGCTCCGGCCATCATGAATTCAATGGCGTCGGTGGCATTCATGATACCTCCCAGACCTACTACCGGAATTTTAACAGCTTTGGCAACCTGCCATACCATGCGCAGAGCCACGGGTTTTACGCAGGGGCCGCTTAATCCGCCGGTACCGATGCTGAGGCGTGAAGCGCGTCGTTCGATGTCGATGCTCATGCCCATAAGGGTGTTGATGAGCGAAACACTGTCGGCACCTTCGGCTTCGACGGCCTGTGCAATAGAGGCGATGTCTGTGACATTGGGCGACAGCTTAACAATCAGCGTTTTGTGATATTTCTCTCTGACAGCCTTTACTACCGCAGCAGCTCCTTCGCAGGTTACACCGAAAGCCATGCCACCGCTCTTTACGTTGGGGCACGAGATGTTGAGCTCGATGCCGGGAATGCCGGGCAGTTCGTCGATGCGTGCAGCACATTCGGCATAGTCCTCGGGCGAATTGCCCGATACGTTTACAAGTACATTGCTGTCAATGTCTTTCAGTTGGGGGTAAATATGTTCGCAAAAGTAGTCGACTCCCTTGTTTTGCAGTCCGACGCAGTTGAGCATACCCGAGGGCGTTTCGGCCATGCGCGGGTAGTCGTTTCCTTCGCGCGGGTGCAGGGTTGTGCCTTTTACAATGAAACCGCCCAGACGGTTGAGGTCTATGAAGTCGGCAAATTCCAAACCGTAGCCAAATGTGCCGGAGGCCGTCATGACGGGGTTTTTAAGTGCAAGGTTGCCGATGTTTACATTTAATTGAGCCATGATAATTGTTGGGTGTTAAATACGGGTCCTTCTTTGCAAACGCATACATTGTGTTCGTTTGCATCTTTTTCTACGCAGCAAAGGCAAGCTCCAAGTCCGCATGCCATCAGGTTTTCGAGCGAGGCTTCGCAGGTTATGCCTGCCTGGTTTGCCCAACGTGCCACAGCCACCATCATGGGCTTCGGGCCGCAAGTTGCTACGCTGTCAAAGCGTTCGGCGTTGAGAATGCTGTGGTTGGTCACAAAGCCGCGTTCGCCCATTGAGCCGTCTTCGGTGGTGACATACACACGGCCAAATTGTTCGAACAAGTCTAATTGCATCAAGTCGGAACGAGTGCGGCCGCCCAACAGGAAGATGGGTTCGCAGCCGGCTTCGCGCAGCAATTTGCCAAAGTACAGCATTGGGGCTGTGCCGACGCCACCGCCAACAAGTAGCACCTTGCGTCCGTCGGTTTCGGGCATCGTGAATCCGTTGCCTAAGGGATATACGCAGTTGATGATGTCGCCAACCTTTGATGCTGCCATGCTGCGCGTTCCGTCGCCAATTGCATGGACGAGCAGCCATAACTCATTGGTGTCATAGTCTACAAAGTTGATGGAAATGGGACGTCGTAAAAAAGTGGTGGGGGAATTTTTAACCTGCACTTCGACAAATTGTCCGGGTTTCATTTCCGGCAGAAGTCCCTGCAATGGCTGCAGCTTTAAAAGAACGTAACCCTCGCGCGGAAACTCTATGGCTGCAACTCGAAGGTCCTGTACATATTTTTTCATTGACATTTAGAGATATGGGTGATGCAAATTAAAGATGAATGCTTGGCTTCTACATGACACCAAAAACTGAAAGAACAGGGGTGTTGTGCTTACAGAATCGGAGTGTAGTCGCAGCATGCATGCAAAATTATAAAAATATCTGAAGATTGTGGTGCTTGAGTCGAATAAGTTGTTAACTTCGCTTTAAAATGAAACCTGCGTAGCCTGCCCGATTTACGGATGAAGGTTGGGCTGCTTTAAAATAATAGTTGAAATATGATACTTGAAATTTGTGCCGGAAGTTGGGATAGTGTGTTGGCTGCAAAGCGAGGCGGAGCGCACCGTGTGGAATTGTGCAGCGGTCTGGACGAGGGCGGTTTGACTCCTTCGTGGGGTTTGATTGACAAAGTATGTGGTTTGGAAGGCATACAGAAGCATGTGCTGATTCGTCCGCGTGGCGGTGACTTTCTATATTCCGATGATGAAAAGGAAATCATTCTTCGCGACATCGAAATGGCTCGCAGTTTGCATGCCGACGGTGTGGTGGTTGGTGCGTTGTTGGCTGACGGAAACATCGATTTGGATTTTTTGCACCAGTGTGTGGCTGCGGCTCAGGGTATGAATGTAACTTTTCATCGCGCGTTTGACCTTTGTGCGAATCCTTTCGAGGCTTTGGAGCAGATTATTTCGGCAGGATGCAACCGATTGCTTACTTCCGGACAGGCTTCTACGGCACTGGATGGGGCGGATATGTTGCAAAAACTGGTGGAAATGGCGGGTTCGCGTTTGGCTATTATGCCGGGTTGTGGGGTGACGTCAGAGAATGCTGCTGCTATTTTGACGAAAACAGGAGCCAAAGAAATTCATGCTTCGGCTCGAAGCTTGAAAAAAAGTGTCATGAAATTCCGTCACGAGGGTGTCGAAATGGGTAAGGCCGGAAGTGATGAATATTCGCTTAAAGTGACGGATGAAGCCATTGTTCGACAAATTTGTGCAGAAATTTCAAAATTCGTAAATCGTTGAAAATCAGCGAAGTAGGTGTTTTGTGGTGAAAAAAGTTTATCTATTGGTGTAAAAAATTCGATAAAAAATTTGGTAGTTATCGAAATAGTTCGTACTTTTGCACCGCTTTCGAAAGGAAACAGGGCGCTTAGCTCAGCTGGTTCAGAGCGTCTGCCTTACAAGCAGAGGGTCGGCGGTTCGAATCCGTCAGCGCCCACATTCATTCAAGACTACCTCAAAAGGGTAGTCTTTTTTTTGGCTACTAATGAACTTTAAGTGAATGGCTTGTTTTTGAAATAAAAAAAAGGAGTTTCAAATGAATGAAACTCCCATATAATCTAAGGTCGATGAATCGTTAGTTATTGCTTCAAGGCGAGTGTCCAGCTGCGTACACTGCCAACAAATGCACAGCATGCCAGCCCGATGGCATTCAGTATGAAGAACATAAATGGTAGGTATGAGGGCAAGCCTGAAGGATCGTCCATCAGCATGGAATTATTTCCGGCCCATTCAGTCAGCGCATAAATGCAAGTAGGCATGATGAATACCAGGCAGAGTAGGGCTGAAGGTATAAAGGTGATGAACTGGATGATGAAGGTTAGTCCCATGCTGTGTTTCAGCGCGTAAACCAGCGATGACTTAAAGCTTTTGCATTTCAGAGCATGTTGCAGTTCGCATACGTTGGCTGTGGCCGATACATATATATATAAGGGAATAAGTGTCAGTGCAATCCAAGGTTGCCATTTCCAGGCTGCAGCCAAAATACCGGCGGTAATGATGGCTGTGAGCAGACCAAAACTGAGGTTGGTTTTGAGAATGCGCAATGCGGTGGCACGTTCTTCCTTGAGCAAAGGAAGCGGAAGCTGAGGTAGGGTCTGCTCAGTGGCGTAATGTAGCATCAGTTGAATGGTGCGGCTGTGCGTGCAAAACAGGGCTGTTCCTAAAACTACGGCTGAAAGAATGTAGTAACACAGCAACGATAGTTCCGGCATTGCCAACATCTTAATGATTTCGGGATTCCCCTTCATCTGATACAAACGCAGGGCAGGAAGCAGGTGGTTGCATACATATTGTACGTTCATTTCTACGAAAAATGCACCAGCCATGCCTGTGAAAATCAGGTAGGCCCACAAAGTCTTGATGTACGCACGCCAATTTAAGGCAAAAATGCGCCATCCGTCGGAAATACAGCCTTTAATGCCACGTTCCTTATTAAAAAAGATATCTGTTTTCATTCAAAAATTACTTAGAGCTTAATAAGCTGAATATTTGATGGTGCAAAGTTATATAAAAAAGTGCGATATGTGTGACTAGGGTGTGTTAACTAATGATTTTTGATGAGCTAAAAAAATGCTTGTAACTCCCGATAAGTTCATTCTTCCCCTTTTTTCAGGAATCTACCTGTCTGTATGGAGTGATTTACATAGTTTACAAAAAAAGTATGAGTTTGTATGGACTTAAGGGCCTAACTTGCACAATGAAGTTTGAAGAATATGGGTATATAGTATTAAAGCAAGATAAAATTGAGCAGTATTATTTTGTTTGGCGGCTGGCTTGCACTACCTTTGCTTTGGAAAGTCAGGTTGTGGTACAGTCTGGCATCTGAAAATATAAGAATATGAAGCAAACAGCTGTATTATTTGATTTAGACGGGGTGTTGATAGACACCGAAGGCCAGTATTCCGATTTTTGGAAAGGCGTCGGTGAAACCTATTACCCCGAAAGAAAGGATTTTGCCAAGGAAATCAAGGGTAAAACTTTGGTGCAAATATATCAACAATATTTCTTGGAACAGGAGGATGCGCAAAATGCGATAACGAAAGCACTTGCTGATTTTGAGCAAAAAATGAGTTTTGCTTTTATTCCCGGTGCATTGCACTTTGTGGCATCTTTGCGCCGGCATGGCTTTAAGGTGGCAGTGGTGACCAGTTCGAATCAGCAAAAACTGAAATGCTTGCTGAACGAGCACCCGGACTTTTACAGCCTTTTCGACCGCGTTTTTACGGCTGAAGATGCTGCCCGCTCGAAACCGGCGCCCGACTGTTACTTGTCGGCAGCAGCAAGTTTTGGTTTCGAAGCTACCGACTGCTATGTGTTCGAAGATTCACTGAACGGACTGCAAGCAGGGCTAGACAGTGGGGCAACAGTCGTGGGGGTGGCTACTACTTACGACGCTGAGCGCATTGCTCCGCTTTGTCACCATGTAATTCAAGATTTTACTAATTTTTCGGTTGCTGCTATGGGCAACTTAAAGAAATAAACATATTATGCCTGGATATTTAGTAGACGATATGCGCAAAGTTACAACGCGCCGTCTGAAAGAAATGAAAGCTGAAGGCAAGAAGATTGCTATGCTTACCTCGTATGATTATACAACGGCTCAAATTGTTGATGCGGCAGGCGTTGACTGTATATTGATTGGCGACAGTGCCTCGAATGTCATGGCTGGTAATGCTACTACTTTGCCCATTACGCTCGATCAGATGATTTATCATGCCAGTGCCGTAGCTAAGGCTGTGAAGCGTGCCTTCGTGGTGTGCGACATGCCCTTCGGTACGTATCAGGTTGATGCCAAAGAGGCTGTAAGAAATGCAATCCGGATTATGAAGGAAACCGGATGCGATGCAGTTAAACTTGAGGGTGGCGTAGAAATCATTGAAGCAATCAAGCGTATTTTGGATGCCGGTATTCCTGTGTTTGGACATCTGGGATTGACGCCACAAAGTATCAATAAGTTTGGTACGTATGCCGTAAGAGCCAAGGAAGAGGCTGAGGCTGAAAAACTGCTGTCGGATGTGAAGTTGCTGGGCGATGCCGGCTGCTGTGGTATCGTGTTGGAAAAAATTCCTTCGGCACTTACACAGAAAGCTGTAGAACTTGTCGATGTGCCTATCATCGGTATTGGCGGAGGTCCGGCTGATGGTCAGGTGCTTGTGGTGGATGATATGTTGGGTAAGAATAAGGATTTCTCGCCGAAATTCCTGCGTCGTTATGCCGACCTCTATACTGTGATGACGGATGCTATCGGACAGTATGTGTCGGATGTGAAAAGTGGCGACTTCCCCAATGAGTCGGAACGATATTGAGCATTTTAAATACGTACAAATGCAGACTTCATCGTCGAACCAGTTGAAAAGCTCACGGTTTATCAATATGTGCGTGGCAAACTGGTTTTTACACCTTTATGTGTTTTCGCTGATACCATTGCTTTATGCACAGAATCGGCAACTACACGGCGAAAACAGTATGGTGGCTTGGGCTGTGGTGGCTTTTGCGGTGGGAATGATTATTCCCGGTCCGTTTGGCGCACACATGATGGAATGCCGCTCGCGTAAGGAGGTGTTTCTGAAGGCTATGGTAGTGATTGGCATCTTTCCTACGATAGGTTATGTATATGCTCCGCATCCAGCATGGTTGATTGTGCTTCATGGCATACAAGGTATGGCTTTCGGTGTGGCACAAACTGCTTTGGGTACCACGTTGGTAAATGATGTGCTAAAATCGAAACAGCGCGATAAGGGCGATGTGATTTATGCTTGGGCCGGTCGTTTGGGCATTCCGTTAGGTTTGTTCTTGGGTTTCCTGCTCTTGCATTTTATGACCATAGAGTCAGCTTTTTGGTGGTCTTTGGTAACTTGTATGTTGTCCTTTTTAGTGGTAGCGCAAACACAGGTTCCGCTCAAGGCCCCCGTAAAAGTGCCCTTAATCACCTTTGATCGCTTCTTTCTGCCCAAATCATTTCCTCTCATGCTTTCCATGTTTGCTGCACCCTGGCTGATGGGACGAGTTGTGGGTAATGGCGTTGCGGCAGCAACCTGTCTTTGCATGGCTTTAGGAGCCTTTCTGGCCTTTGTTGAGCAGATATTGCTTCGTAAGCGTTTGGGTCAGCAAGTAGCCGTATGTGCAGGCTATGTGCTTTTGTTGCTCTCGTGCATATTGCTAGCTATGCCGGGTGTTTACAGCACCTATATGGTCTATGTTTTAATTGGTTTTGCTGTAGGAACTGTATCTTCCCGTCACTTGATAGAATGGATACTGAAGGCCGAGCATTGTCAGCGTGGTACAGCCCAAAGCACTTATATGCTTTCTTGGCGCCTTAGTTTTGCTCTTGGCTTTGTTATTAGTACTCTTTGTGGTATGCAAACAATAGCCTATGATGTAACAGTTGTGGCTCTGTCAATGGTTATTTATCTGTTGTTTCGCTTTCGCACCAAAGCTGCATAGGTTGTCTGTTGGCTAGCCTGTTAGACATCTTTTGAACTCATGAAATAAAAAAGGCACCTGCTACATGTCATTCAAATTGAATGCGTGGTAGCAGGTGCCTTTTGTTTGTAAACGTATGCAGCGAATGTTTGGCAGCAGTTGTGAGTGTGCTAACCCGTTTAGGGATAATGCTAATCGTTTGGCGACCCTTTTAGTTTCGTCGTTGCATTTTTATCGGGGAAAGCAAAATGTTTTATCGTGCCATTCGGTAAAGGGTTCTTCCTCTGTCAATGGTCGATGTGTTGTAGGCTCTCCTTGTGCATTGAAACAGACTATTTCATTGCGCAGAACTTGCCCGTTGGGCAATATAACGCGCGAAAAAGCTATATTACAGTTTGTATAGGTCATTGTTAACGGAAATGAGGACGCAGCTCGCGTAGGGTGTCGGCTCGGTGAAGACTGTCGCGGAGTCGTTGGCGAGGTGTTTCTTCGTTTGTGGTCCGGCTTGAAGTGGCAGAATCCGTGTTTACACTATTTGTGGGCTTATCCGTAGCTTTCGGCTCCTCGGTGCGTTCTCTGATACGTAATAATTGGAAATCGTACAGATGAAGCAGACGGGGGCGTTCGGTCCACGGTGCATTTTGGTAAATAAATCCGCTGACGCGCTTTACCTTTTGTTGCCCGATATTCATTACCAGCGTTTGAGTGCCAGATGAATAAATATCGAAGGTTCTAACGTCGATTGAATCGTTGTCGTATTCAATAGCTAACAATGCTTCGGCCTGTTTTGCTCCTTCATGGTAAATCCAATCGACCTTAAACTTCCAAATCAAACGGTCGTTGGCTTTGAATGCTGTGTCTGCCTTTTCTGAAAACAGGAAGCGGTTTTTACCCTTAGAACTGAGTAGGGTGTAGTTGCTGTTATTCCAGATATTGAGCGAGTCGCCCGAAGCAGATTGTGTACCGGCTGCGAGGAATGTAGGCGATGTTTGATCAACGTTTCCGCTTTCTTCGGCCAGTCGTTTGTAAATGTCGCTTAACTTATCGGTATGGCGTGCATACCATTCCATTGAGCGGTCAAAAGTGGCTTGGTCAATGTCGTATTTGGTGTAGACGGCCTGCTGATAGTAGCGTGTAAAGTAGTTGATGCTATCGGGGGCATGTTGCATAGCCATTCCTTGTGCTAAATGATAGTCATAAAGTACTTTCTCCATTTTGCTTTCAGACAATACACCGTCTGGAACTCCGGGCTTACAGGAGTAAATGAATACGATAGATGCCCAAAAAGTGGCTAACTGAATGAAACGATGAAGCATCATGCTGAATAATTTATTTTGAAGAAGGAAGTAGCCCTTCTGACATCAGAGTTTTACTATAAAATAAGGCTAAAGCCACAGCTCCGCAACTGATAGCTGCATCGGCAAAATTAAATATGGCTCCGAAGAATATATCACCACCTACTAAAGGCATCCATTCCGGCCAGGTGAATAAGGGAAAGTAGAACATATCAACGACTTTACCTGATAAAAAAGAACCATAACCTTGTCCGAACGGAACGAGTTCGGCGGGCATACCGTAAGGCTGGCTTTCGCTGAAAATTAACCCGTAGAACATGTTGTCTATGATATTTCCGGCTGCTCCCGAAATAACTAATGCCAGGCAGATAATTAGTCCGTATGGTGCCTTGCGCTTGATGTAACGGGTGAGTACGACGACAAAAAACGCAATGGCAAAAATGCGGAATATGGCTAAAATCATGGTGCCGATAAACTGCATGCCAAAAGCCATACCGCGATTTTCAGTGAATAATAGCTTAAACCATTCCGTGACGTTGACACTTTCGTAGAGAGAAAAGGTGGTTTTTATTTCTATTTTAATGAGTTGGTCAACGATGATGACGAAAAGAATTACCAGTATGGCAATAATTGAACGTGAGGATAATCGCATAGAATGTCGTGGATAGTTGAAGTGTCGCTTGAATTTCCGACGATTTTTAAAGAAGATTAGGGCCGTATTATTCATTCAGAAACAGAATCATCTGCTCAAAAACTTTATCAGACAATAAACATACTATTTCCCCCATTTCGAGGTTCAAACATGAATTCACAAGAGGTGATATTCTATTATTTCATGCACATTCCTGTGCACAAAATACATTGTAAAACACGAAATGGGGGAAATAGAATAATATTGATTCATTTAATCCTTGCGGTCTTTCATTTGCTTGGCTTCAATGGTCAAAGTGGCGTGGGGTACTGCGCGTAAACGTTCCTTAGGTATGAGTTTGCCTGTAACGCGGCAGATACCATAAGTCTTATTTTCAATGCGGATGAGTGCAGCTTGCAAACCTTGGATAAACTTTTGCTGGCGTGCAGCCATCGTTGTAAGTTCTTCCTTAGTCTGCGTCATTGAGCCTTCTTCCAATACTTTGTAAGTAGGCATGGTATCATCTACATCGTTGCCGCTACGATTTGTAAGCGTGTCCATCATCTGCTGATAGTCGCGACGAGCCAATTCGAGTTTGTCGAGAATAATCTGCTTGAACTCAGCTAATTCTTCGTCTGTATAACGTGTTTTTTCTGCCATGGTATGATTTAGTTTTAAATGAATAATGTTGTTTCCGTGAAAATAAGCCAAGGGTCTGCAAAGCCCTGTAACAAGGGCTTTGCAAACCTTTAAGCTTAAAATATCATTACTGTTTTTCGATGAACATCAACACCTTGAATTCTTCGAAGTTGAATTCCTGAGCGTTGGCGGGCATCTCTTCAGCCAGCGTTACCTTGTCGGCCAAAACCTGCGAAGCAATGTAGTCCTTGAAGGTCTCAACAGCTTCGGCCAGAGGCGACTGAGCCGGAACGGTGATGGCAATGCGGTCGGTAATTTCGAATCCGCTTTCCTTACGGAAGGTTTGGATACGTTTTACCACTTCGCGAGCCAATCCTTCGGCACGCAGTTCAGGCGTAATGGTCAAGTCAAGGGCAACAGTCAATGAGCCTTCGTTGGCAACCGTCCAGCCGGGAATGTCTTCGCTGATAATTTCTACGTCAGCACGTTCGATAACTGCCGGATTGCCTTCAACTTGCAGTGTGATTTGTCCTTCTTGGTCAAGCGTGTTGATTTCGTTCTGCGACATGGCAGTAACTGCAGCGTTGACAGCTTTCATCAATTTGCCGAACTTCTTGCCCATTACTCGGAAGTTACATTTCACCTTCTTTTCGAGCATGTTGGCATCAACGAAGCACAATTCCTTGACATTAACTTCGTCAAGAATCAAGCGTTTTACGCTTTCAAGATCATCGCGAAGTTGTGCGTCGGTAACGGGTACAGAAATGCGTTGCAGCGGTTGACGAACAATTACCTGTTCCTTCTTGCGCAATGAAAGAACCATTGAAGTGATTCTTTGTGCAAGTTCCATGCGGCGTTCAAAATCCTTGTCGATGAAACTTTCGTCTGCGCAGGGGAATTTTGCCAAGTGTACGCTTTCGGCAGCACCTGTTACGCCCTTGGTCAAATCGCCATACAGACGGTCTGCGTAGAAAGGAGCAATCGGAGCCATCAGTTTGGCCACTTCTACCAAGCAGGTATAAAGTGTCTGATAGGCACTGAGTTTATCCGTATTCATTTCGCCACCCCAGAAGCGCTTGCGGCTCAAGCGTACGTGCCAGTTTGAAAGATTGTCGATAACGAACGACTGAATCATACGTCCGGCGCGGGTAGGTTCATATTCTTCGTAAGCAGCACTTACTTCCTTAATCAAGGTGTTGAGTTCTGACAGAATCCAACGGTCAATTTCGGGACGCTCTGCCAGAGCCACCTGTTCAGCTTCAGGGTTGAAGTTGTCGACGTTGGCATACATGGCAAAGAAAGAATACGTCTGGTAAAGTTTACCGAAGAAGGTACGGGCAACTTCCTGCACACCTTCCTCATCGAACTTCAGGTTGTCCCAAGGTGAAGAGTTGGTAATCATGTACCAACGCAGGGGGTCAGAGCCGTACTGCTTGATGCAACCGAAGGGTTCAATGGCATTGCCCAAACGCTTCGACATCTTATTTCCGAATTTGTCGAGTACAAGGCCGTTGCTGATTACAGCTTTAAATGCTACGCTGTCGAATACCATAGTAGCAATGGCATGAAGCGTAAAGAACCAACCACGGGTTTGGTCAACACCTTCGGCAATGAAGTCGGCAGGGTAAACCGTGCGGTTGTCCAAAACTTCTTTGTTTTCGAAAGGATAGTGAATCTGTGCGTAAGGCATAGCACCAGAGTCGAACCAAACGTCAATCAAGTCAGTTTCGCGCTTCATGGGTTTGCCAGTCGGTGAAACCAATACTATATTATCTACGTACGGACGGTGAAGGTCGATGCGGTGATAGTTTTCAGTTGAGTAGTCACCCGGAACGAAACCGTTATCCTTCAGCGGGTTCGACTGCATAATTCCAGCCTCAACGCTCTTTTCGATTTCCTGATAGAGTTGTTCGATAGAGCTGATGCAGATTTCTTCGCGCGTTTCAGCATTTCGCCAAATGGGAAGGGGAGTACCCCAGTAACGTGAACGGCTCAAGTTCCAGTCGTTCAGGTTTTCAAGCCATTTGCCGAAACGTCCGGTACCGGTTGATGAAGGTTTCCACAGGATAGAATTGTTAAGTTCCATCATGCGTTCTTTCAGCGCAGAACTGCGGATGAACCAACTGTCGAGCGGGTAGTAGAGTACCGGTTTGTCAGTACGCCAGCAGTGCGGGTAGTTATGGACATGCTTTTCAATTTTGAAAGCCTCGCCAGCCTGCTTCATTTCCATGCAAATAACGATGTTCAGGTCCTCAGCCTTTTCAGCAGCCTTGTCATCGTATTTGCCGTTTTGGTTGAATTTGGGGTCATACGCATTTTTAACGTAGTCGCCAGCATGGTGAGCATAAGCCTCCTTATTCAAGCATACATTGCAGAAGTTTTCGTCCAACTCGTCAATCAGGTAGTATTTACCCGTAAGGTCAACCATCGGGCGCGTTTCTCCAGCCTTGTTAATCAAGAACAATGAAGGAATGCCTGCATCTTTAGCAACCTTGGCGTCGTCTGCACCGAAAGTCGGAGCAATGTGTACGATACCCGTACCATCTTCCGTAGTAACATAATCGCCGGGGATTACGCGGAAGGCCAACTCTTCGAGTTCAACGAAGTTGTCGAATCCAGCTGAGAAGCACTTGTCGGCATGAGCTGCCGCATATTCTTTAACGAACGCAGCCGCATTTTCGTCAACCTTTTCGGTAGGTTTCACCCACGGCATAAGCTGTGCATAGTGCATGCCTACGAGTTCGGCACCTTTCCACTGTCCAACTACACGGTAAGGAATTACCTTGTCGCCCGGTTTGTATGCATCGAAATCTGCATTTTCGCCTTCGGGTTTAACGTAAGCCGAAAGTCTTGACTGCGCAACAACGGCAGTCATCGGTTCGCCATTGTAGGGGTTGAAGGTTTCAACAGCCACATAGTCAATGTTCGGTCCGACGCAGAGTGCTGTGTTCGAAGGAAGGGTCCACGGAGTCGTAGTCCAAGCCAAGAAATAAGGCTTACCCCATTTTGTCATTTCGGGTTTCGGGTCGAGAATGGCAAACTGGGCAGTAACCGTGGTGTCCTTAACGTCGCGGTAGCATCCCGGCTGGTTGAGTTCGTGCGAGCTGAGGCCGGTGCCGGCTGCGGGAGAGTAAGGCTGAATGGTGTAGCCCTTATAAAGCAAGCCCTTGTTGTAAAGTTGTCCGAGCAACCACCACAAAGTTTCGATATACGAGTTTTCGTAAGTGATGTAAGGATTTTCCATGTCAACCCAATAGCCCATCAAGTGGCTAAGGTCTGTCCATTCCTGGGTAAACATCATTACGTTTTGGCGGCAACGGGCATTGTAATCTTCAATAGAGATTGATTTACCGATGTCTTCTTTCGTGATGCCGAGTTCTTTTTCTACGCCTAATTCAACGGGCAGACCGTGGGTATCCCAACCGGCCTTACGTTTCACCTGGAAACCCTGCATGGTTTTGTAACGGCAGAATACGTCCTTGATGGTACGTGCCATCACATGGTGAATACCCGGGTGTCCATTAGCTGAAGGAGGGCCTTCAAAAAATACGAAGGAAGGACAGCCTTCACGTTCGCTCATACTTTTATGGAACAAGTCCTGCTTGTCCCATTCTTTGAGTACAGCCTCGTTTACCTCATAGAGGTTCAATCCGGTGCGTTCGGTAAATATCATAATTTCAGTATATTATTGTCTAACTGGTATGAATTTTTGCATTGTTCATTATTTCCCGTTAAAGCAGTTTCCTGTTATTCGGGGAAAAATGAGATTTCTTGCTTTGTGAAAGTCAGGTGCAGTTCGCTGAAAAGCCCTAATATTCTAAGCGAATGCAAAGTTAGTGCAAATGAAAGAATTTGCAAAGTAAGTAGGTATTGAAAATATACAAATATTTCTACGAAACCCGTTGATTTTCTTAATTTTATTCCCTGCGGTTTAGGGAAATGTAGAAATGGCGTGGGCGAAACCATGTTGGTGTGCATGGGGTTCAGACAGCTCTATTTATCTTTATGTCTTTCCAAGTCGGTGAATAGCCTGAAGAGTTAAGCGTTTCAGATATTCATTGACGAAAAATCAGTTTGGTGTAAAATAAATTCCATGCTTGTTGCGTGCAGGGTAGTTTTAACAACTGTCTAAACAAAGGTGAAAGTTTGAGACCTTCTTCTGCGTTCACTTCAAGGCGAAACATGCACGTTTGAATCCGATTTAGTGGCTCGCTTGAAAGCATTGATTATCAATAATTCCGCGATTGTTGAAACTAGCTCGGAACTAATTCTAACTAGCTCGGAACTAATTCCGACAATCGGGGAGAAAATTTGAAGAGGCGGTTGCTCTGCGGCTCAAACTGCAGTAAGCAGACGGAAAATCGGGTAAAAGATTTAATAATATTTTACTTTTTAAGAGTTCGGTTGCTTAACATTTCCTGCGAAGGGAAATGTTACTCGGTAAGCAATTTGTGCAGGGACAACGGTTTTCGTTATGTCATTCCTTTTTCCCATATTCATATTCTGCGTGGGATAAAAACGACTCGGTTTGCATCATTCTTGCGAATAAATCAAACCGAGTCGGTGTGCGAGAGTATTATTGTTTGAATGTACGGGCCAATTCCGTATTTCTTTCCCTTTCGATAATCGAAATCAGCTTATCGTTGAAAGCGGTAGCCTGAATCAGCTCTTCAATGTTCAGGTGCATACGGTAACGCCAATATTGATTGGGATTGGCCGGCACATTGATTTGCTCGCATTCGGGATGTGGGCTTCTTAAGGAAGGCGAAATGGCGAGCAGGTCCTGCAACGACAGCAAGCAAAGCATAGACGGACTCTGGATATGACGCGTTACTACATCTTCGCAAATCTCGGGCGAAGCCTCGTCAGGTGCTTCGCCCCCATGATGCAAGACATCGTGCCAGAAGGTCTGCGTTTGTTCCCTGTTTTCGAGCCACCATAAGCGTAGCGGCGCCATGTCGTGCGTGGCAATGGTTGCTACGCTGAAGTATGGGTTTCGACGCAAATCGTCGAAACGCACTCCGTACGTTTTAGGCATACGCTGTATTTCGAGTGACAAAATGCGCAAACGTTCCAACACCCCTTTAACCGAAGCAGGCACCATGCCCAAATCCTCGGCGCAGGGTAGCATACCTTCGTCCGTCAGAGGGTGCAGGTGGATGGCAGGTTGCGCCGTGTCGCGGCATTGCGTGATGGGCGGTATTTTTTTCAAAGCCTCATCTGCCCAGAACTGGTTATGTCTTTCGTAGAAGAAGTTGTCGTGCAGTTTGTTGAAGGCATGCTTGTCCGAATCGCTCAATGCAGCAAATACCCGCGTGTGCTGTGCTGCAATGCGCGGATGATAATGTTGCGGCTTTTCGGGGTCGGCAATAAACAATACTTCAGTACTCAGTTGCAGCAGCAAATCGCGTTCCTTTTCGTTGCTGACCAGTTCATTTATCTTTCGCTGATAGTTATAGGGATGTTTGAGCCTATATACATTGTCAGTCTGTTCCAGATATTTTTCCTTGAAATCCGTAGTCAGTTTCAGGTCTGCATCAATGTAGGCAACACTGAAATGCGGTGTGGCGTATGTTTCGGGGTCAAGGCTGAATCCGAATTGCGCAACCTCGCTCTTTGTAAAGGGTAGGGCTGGGCGGAAACGTCCCAAAATGCCGTAGATATGTTCAGAAGGTATTTCCCATATTCTGAAAAAGCCCAGCACATGATCAATGCGGTAAGCATCGAAGTAGTTTTTCATGTGCTCAAATCTGCGTCGCCACCAGGCATACCCGTCAAGGGCCATAGCCTCCCAATTATAGGTCGGGAATCCCCAATTCTGTCCCTGTACGGCAAAGTCGTCGGGAGGAGCACCTGCCTGTCCGTCAAAGTGGAACAAGTGGCTGTCGACCCATGCTGCTACACTGTTGGGGCAAATGCCGATGGGGATGTCGCCTTTGAGTATGACACCCAGATTCTGTGCCTCGTTGTGAACAGCCTGCAACTGTCGGTGGAGCAAGAATTGTACAAACTTGTAATAAGTTATTTCAGCATCCAGTTCGGGAGCATCAACGGCGCGTTCACCCTCCTTTTTAAGAGGCCATTCACGGAAATTTGATGTGTGGAAATAGTCGCGATACGCACAAAAACGCGCGTAATCGTTTAACCAATGTTCATTGTCCGTTTTGAAAATCTTGAAGTCGGCTGTTTTTATGACTGCCGACCCGATTTCTTCGAATAGCGCTTTTGTGAAGTCCGTTTTCAGTTTGAATGCAGCCTCATAATCCACGGCCGGCAGTTCGTTCAGGGGTTTGGCCAGTGGCGCAAAACGCTTGAAAGCCTGCGTATGTTTCCATTCGCGTGCATCGAGGTAAATGGGGTGCAGAGCAAATACCGAAATACCATTATACGGGTAAGAATCGCGCCATGTGCCGCTATGTGTCGTGTCGTTGATGGGCAGTAGTTGCACGGCGTTCAGAGCAGTTTGTGCAGCCCAGCGCACAAACAAGCGCAGGTCGCCAAAGTCGCCGATGCCGAAGCTGCCCTGACTTTTAAGTGAAAACACGGGGATTACGCAGCCCACTCCTTTCCAAAGGGGTTGTTCGATATTGGGCTTTTCATCCTGCCGTATGATCGAAGTTGAAGTAGGTAAATCGTGCGAACGCAGCGAGCGGTTGTTACCTTTTTCCCAAATGACATGCTTCGGTTCCTGGGGGTCGACGAGTATGTATTTGTATTCAATGCCACTTTTGAAGTCAGTACGGTTCAGTTTCACCGACCATTCGTACGTGCCGCTTCGTTGCAGCAAGCGAGCTTTGCGCGGGTCCCAATTACCCCATTCGGGCGTATTGCCCACCACGGCCCATTTATAATTGCCCGATGGAGGCAGAGCATGTACAAGCAGCAGACAAGGTGCAGACAGATGCTCCAAATATAATTCGTCGGCTCCCCGCGGCTTCATAATACATTGGCTGAATGCCGAGCGCAGAAATACGGGGTCGATGGTATCGTCAGCCCATGAGTCGATAAACAGAATTTCAGACCGATGGTTAAAGTAGAACATTCGCCAGCAATTCTGTTCATTTCTTATCGCGTTCCCATTACAATCTGTTACGCGGTAGGCATAACGAATATGCTGCGCGCAGTCGTCGGTATGTATAGTGGTTTTCCAGCATATACCGTCGTCGGCGTGCAGCAAAGCATATTTTATATCGTTGCGGTCAATGGCATAGCATAATTCGATATGCTCGCCTTGGTTCGTTTGGTATGGAAGTTCAAAATGTAAGATTTTCATGGTGTTAAATTAAGAAGAAAACTAAATGGGGCAAACAGCGTCTTTGTCCGTTTTCGGTGTATTCAGCCGGTGTGAGGCGCCAAACAGATAAAAGCCCATTATTCGGTAAAAGTAGGAATAAAAATTGGATTTTACATATTGATTTGGCAAAAAATGGTGTAAAGTGTATTCTCGTGAAAAAAAAATTACGATTTTCTTTGTTCAAATTATTGTTGTCTGTATATTTGCAACATCATTTAAGGCTGTACCGGTTAGATTGGGATACTCATCAATAATTACTTGAAAACCGAGATCAGTTAGCTTGTTAATGGCGTGCCGATATGCGCTTGCGTAGGGTCGGATTACAGAGGCAGGTTAACCCTCAAATCTTTATTTCGCTCGGAGTTTCATCACATCACTGGTACAGCCATTTTTGCGTTTACTCGATTGCTGATGAAAACGAACAACCTCATCGCATTCTCAATGTAAGTCAATCGGGAGTGTGTGCAGCTGATGGTTTTGTTTGTAAACAGAATGGAAACTTTCAGTCAAGTCATTTCACTTTCGTAACCTCTATCGTTCTCATGCAAAACGGATTTATCAAAGTAGCAGCGGGTGTTCCCGCAGTCAGAGTGGCAGATTGCACCTTTAATATTCAGCATATTGAAAGCATGATAGCCACGGCCGATGGTCAGGGTGCTGAAATTATTTGTTTGCCTGAACTTTCCATAACGGCTTATACCTGTCAGGATTTATTTCAGCAGCAATTATTGCTTGATCAAGCCGAAGCATCGTTGCTCAAACTCATGGAGTTTAGCATGAACCTTAATATCACGACACTCGTGGGTGTGCCAATCGCTTATGGTTCCATGCTTTTTAATTGTGCTGCTGTTATTCAGCGCGGCAAAATTTATGGACTTGTTCCCAAAACGTATATTCCTAATTATAAAGAGTTTTACGAACAGCGTTGGTTTGCATCGGCCAATCTGCTTCCTGAAAATGCCGAAGTGCGTTTCTGCGGGCAAACCATCCCTCTGAGTAAAAATCTGCTTTTTACCACCACCCATTGTACCTTTGGCATTGAAATATGCGAGGATATATGGTCGCCCGTTCCCCCCAGCAATCATTTGGCTTTGGCCGGTGCCGACATTGTGTTTAACCTCAGTGCCAGCAACGACCTTATTGGCAAGGCCGATTATCTGCGCAGCCTGATTGCCAATCAAAGTGCTCGTTTGCTCTGCGGTTACGTTTATGCCAGTTGCGGATATGGCGAAAGTACGCAGGATCTCGTGTTTGGCGGACGTGCCTATATCAGCGAAAACGGACACATCTTGGCCGAAGGCAAGCGTTTCTCGATGCAGGAGCAAATTGTTTACGGCGAAATCGACGTAGAGCGTTTGCGTGCTGAACGACGCATGAATACCAGTTTTGCAGCTGCACACAGCGTGGAGCACATAAGCAACATGCGCGAAATAGAACTTGAGCCTTTTACCACCAATGTGCCGTTCAGTTTAACCCGCCCGATTGATGCTCACCCCTTTGAACCCAAAGGAAGCCGAGCCGACGAACGCTGCGAAGAAATAATCTGTATGCAGAGTTCGGCACTGGCTCGACGCATTGAACACACCAATGCCCGCACCGTAGTTGTAGGTATCAGTGGTGGACTTGATTCTACGCTGGCACTGTTGGTAGCCGTTCATGCTTTCGATTGTCTGCAACGCGACCGCCGAGGTATCATTGGCGTAACCATGCCGGGATTCGGTACCACCGACCGAACTTATACCAATGCGCTCAATCTGATGAAACAGTTGGGTGTAACCATTCGCGAAATCAGCATTGTCGATGCCGTGAAGCAGCATTTCAAGGATTTGGGACACGACATTCAAGTGCACGACCTTACTTACGAAAACTCACAAGCCCGTGAGCGTACACAAATATTGATGGACGTGGCCGGCCAAATGGGCGGTTTCGTGGTGGGTACAGGCGACTTGAGCGAACTGGCCTTAGGATGGGCTACTTACAATGGCGACCACATGAGCATGTACGGTGTGAATGCCTCTATTCCTAAAACAATGGTGAAGCACTTGGTGCGTTGGGCTGCCGAAAACATGGCCGATGAGGCCAGTCGGGTTACTTTGCTTGATATTATCGACACCCCGATTAGCCCCGAATTGATTCCCGCCGACGATAATGGTGAAATCAAGCAAGTAACCGAGGATTTGGTTGGTCCCTACGAATTGCACGACTTTTTCCTTTATTATACGCTTCGTTATGGTTTCCGTCCGCAAAAAATCATGTATTTGGCTCAGCGTGCTTTTGATGGTAACGGTAATGGAACCTTCTATCCTGAAGATGTAATACGTAAGTGGTTGCAAACCTTCTTCCGCCGTTTCTTTACGCAGCAGTTCAAGCGTTCGTGTCTGCCCGACGGCCCCAAAGTAGGCACATGCTCTTTGAGCCCCCGTGGTGACTGGCGTATGCCTTCGGATGCAAGTTTTGCCGCATGGCTTAACGATTTGGAATTACCCAGCGAGGACGACAAAACCATCTTATCCTAAAAGTAGCTCATGAATCGTTTGTTATCGCTGTGTTTTTTACTGCTCTGCTGTGTGCAGATACATGCTGAACGTCAAGCTGACTTTTTCGTGCGTGTTTTGCCCGATCGTGAAACACTGTTTGCTGGCGACAGCATGCTCGTTTCTGTAGTGCTTTACTCCGTACATCCCATAGCCCAAGCCGAATGTTCCGGCAAGTTTAAGGTAAAGGGTGATAAATGCTCAGTGCGCCCTCTTCATATCCGTCGTGACGAAACGGCCGGACGGGTACGCGAAGGTAACCGCTTGTTTTATACCCTGGTTTGGGAACAGTACGTAGTGGCTCCTGGCTCTTCGGGAAGTTATAGTCTGCCTTCGCTCAAATTTAAGGCCGATGTTCAGGAAATCATCAGCATGCCCGATATCTTTGATCAAATGATGGGAGCTCGGCCTGAGTATCGGATGCACAAAGTAGAAGCAGCATCTGAACCTTTTACATTTAAGGTAAAGGAAAAGCCTTTACGCAGTACGCGCGAAATGATGCGTAGTACCACTGTTATTTAGCAGGTTTGCGAGCAATATCTTTGTAAACCGTTACTTTTTACGATTGTCGACGCTAATGATTTATGCTTTATGTCTTCGAAGGTGTAAATCGTTAGCGTTTTTATATAGAAAAAGGGCTGATTCCATTTGTTGAAATCAGCCCTCAATTTACATAAAGTAGGCATTCAAGGTATATTTATGTCACACCAGCCTCCAATCGTTATTTCACAGGAGTTACTGAATAGCCTTGTCGTTTGAGAAGATTCAAGATACCTCTTTTACCCATCAAATGACCGCAACCTACGGCGAAAAGTGTAGGTTGGCTATTCATGATGTTTGGCATGCTTTCGGCCCATTTTCTGTTGCGGTTGTAAATCAAAGCATCCTCTTCTTCCGGTAAAGCATCCACAGCTGTACCAAATTTCTTGTTCATCGCAGCCTCCAGTTTTTTCAAATCCTGGGCCATGTAAGCCTCAGTCATTTTACGGGCCTGCTGCTCCATATCCTCCAAATGATTAACGGTAGCAAGCAACTGTTCTGCTTGACGTTGCAGACTTTGTGAATCAAACAACATGTTTATCTGGTAGTCAATAGTTTCTAAGGCCGTAACCTTCTTTCCTTGTTTTTGAGCTTCGGTCTGGAACCAACCGTCCAGTTGCTGTTTGGGATTGAATCCGGGGATGGCTTTTATCGCAATCACCACACTCAGTTGGGTAGTGATAAAGGATGGTTTCACCATATTCATCAAATCTATTAAGTCCACCCCAATCAGTTTTTTTATTTTAACGGACAGAGTATCGTATTGTGCAGCTGTGTAAAGCGTGCGCAGGGTGGTATCACCCGGCATAATCACAGTTTGCTGAATTTTCTGGATAGTAGCAGGCGCTTGCATTTCGGCCATTACAATTTCGCCACACACCTGCTCCACATCGTTCATGGCTTGCTTAAACCCTGCGATACTATCTAATATAGACAGAGGAGCCAAATGATGAGTGCCTAAAATGTATGAAGCCTTGGGCAAATCTTTACCGGAAACTTTCCATAGCAACTGAGCCTTGGCGCTCAGAACCACGATGCAAAATAGCGTCATTAAAGTTGCAATTCTTTTCATGTCGTATCCCTTTTAATTGTTTGTTCCTTTCATTTCTCGATACTCCAAAATATCTCCCGGTTGGCAATCCAATATCCGACAGATTGCTTCCAAAGTTGAAAAACGGATGGCTTTTGCCTTACCGGTTTTCAATATTGAGAGATTGACCGGCGTAATGCCAACTTAATCAGGCAGTTCGCCCAATGACATTTTTCGGCGAGCCATCATGACGTCAAGGTTCACTACAATCATGTTTAAAATCGTTGAGTATTTATTTCTATTCGATATGCAAATAAAGTCGTTTTCTATGAATATACAAAACAAATTACTGAAAAGCGATAAGAACTTGTTCTAAAACACGTGTTTAAGGCATACCCCGTGTTTATTTTAAAAATACGCATCAGGGCATGCAGCGTTCAAATATTGTAGTAACTTTGCCTAAAATCAAAAAAGAATAGCACAATGGTGAAAAAAATAATGACGTGCCTGCTCTTTGCAGTTTTCGGACTGCAAGGTGGGGCACAAACCGTAGAGCCAGATGCTTCAGTCCGAAAATACTTTAGACAATATCAAACGAAAGGTTACGCGCCGGCTTCAGCCATAGGTATCGATTCTTTAAGAACCGAAATTTCATTACACGAAATACGCATCTATGCCAACGAGGCCTTTTGCTCACAATCATTTACTCCCGAAAAAGTAAAGCAAATTTATGCGGAGTTACAGCGCGTGTTGCCCGCACCCTATAATGCCTATCGCATTACTGTGGTCAATAAAAAAGGCATATCCATTGAAGAACTTGTGCCCAATATCTTACGCACCGACATCGGAGATGCTTCGCGACTTTGGGGCGATATACGCTACAATGGTACACCTTGGGTACAAAATATGTCGAAGCCTTATCGCATCACCAACGGACTTCAACACCGACATCTATTTATATGGGCCAGTCATGGTCGTTACTTTGCAGGCGATGTGTGGAAATGGCAACGTCCTTACCTTTTTGCAACCACTGAAGACCTGCTTACTCAATCCATTGTGTATCCATTTCTGATGCCGATGCTCGAAAATGCCGGAGCCATAGTTTGCAGTCCGCGCGAGCGCGATTATCAGACAAACGAAGCAGTGGTCGACAACGACATGCCACAGCGTATGGGACAGTATGTCGAAGTGTCGCAATCCGGAGCAACGTGGACGGCGTCAGCCGATTCTGTCGGTTTCTTGCCCCCAACCCACTTGTTGGCCGATTCGGTGATGCCTTTTCGTAGCGGAACGTATCGCATGGTGCAAACCACTTCTCGCCGTTCGCGGCTTGCCACTGCCACCTGGACCCCTAACATTCCGCAATCAGGACGTTATGCCGTTTATGTAAGTTATGCTTCGCGTCCGAACAGTGTGCCCGATGCTCATTACACCGTGTTTCACAAAGGGGGACGCACCTCATTCACCGTTAATCAGCAAATGGGGGGAAGTACTTGGCTGTATTTGGGTACATTCGAATTTGAAGCCGGCAGTTCAACCCAAGGACGTGTGGTGCTGACTAATCATAGCAACTATCGCGGTGTAGTAACAGCCGACGGTGTACGCTTTGGTGGAGGTATGGCACAGACCGTGCGCGAACATTCGGGTACATCGGGTGTTCCGCGTTACCTTGAGGCAGCCCGCTACTATGCCCAATGGGCAGGCCTTCCCGACACCCTGTTCAACACCTCCGTCGGAATGAACGATTATGCCGACGATTTGCGCGTGCGCAGCAACATGCTGAATTACTTGGCCGGTGGCAGTGTGTATGTACCGAATAAGCCCGGAATGCGCATACCCTTTGAATTGGCATTGGCGCTGCATAGCGATGCCGGTTTCCATTCAGACCACAGCATTTTCGGTTCGTTGAGCATCTGTACAACCCAAGATGCCGAAGGCAATGCTTTTTATGGCTCAGGATTGTCGCGGCGCGCATCGCTCGACTTTTCCTCGCAGTTGATTAACAATCTGACGGCCGATTTATCGGCTGTTTTCCAAACCCAATGGGTACGTCGCGAAAACTGGGACAGAAATTATGCCGAAACACGTATGCCAGCTGTACCCTCAGCTATACTCGAAATGTTTTCGCACCAGAATTTCACAGACATGAAGTATGGGCACGACCCGGTGTTTAAGTTCACCCTGGCCCGTTCTGTGTATAAAACCATTTTGCAGTTCGTGAATTTTGAACACGGCATCAAAACCTACACCGTGCAGCCATTGCCGGTACACCATTTTGCCGTTCAACTTTCGGCCGACGGAAAAAAAGTGCGCCTAAGCTGGAAGCCTCGCACCGATGCTTTGGAACCCACCGCCGAACCGATGGAGTACATTGTTTATACAAAAACGGGCAATGACGATTTCGACAATGGCACCTCGGTGGGTAATGTCACAGCCTGTGATGTAACCATTAGTCCGAACAAAGTATATGCCTTCAAGGTAACCGCCGTGAATGCCGGTGGTGAGAGCTTTCCCTCAGAAACTTTGTCGGCCTACTATTCGCCAACCGCAAAGAAACATGTGCTGATAGTCAACGGATTTAACCGTTTGAGCGGTCCGGCATGGGTCGAAACTCCCGACTCATTGGGTTTTGATTTGCAAAAGGATATGGGTGTGCCTTATATGTCGACAACCGCATTTTCGGGCAGACAGCGCAATTTTATTCCATCGGCTGCCGGACTTGAAGGAGAAGTGTCGCTCGGTTATTCAGGTCAGGAACTGATTGGTAAAAACATAGCAGGAAATACATTCAATTATCCTTGCGCTCATGGACTTTCCATTGCAGCATCCGGAGGCGAATATTCCTATTCGTCGGTGGGCAGTGATGCCTTTGCTACACCGGGATTTTCAACCAATAATTATGATGTGATTGACTACATAGCCGGTTTGCAGGTTCGCCGTCCCTATAATTTCAGGTCCTATCCTACGTTTTCACCGCAGATTCGCGAAAAAATATCCCGTTATTTGAATAATGGCGGTGCATTGCTGGTGAGTGGCAGTTTTATAGGCTCAGACAACGCGCACGACCAAGCTGAACGCCAATTCATCGAGGAAGTGTTGAAGTTTAAATACGATGGTACAGCCAAAGCCGACCCGAGTGCGCAGGTAACAGGACTGAACATGCGCTTTGATATTTACCGTCAGTCCACTCCGGAACATTACGGAGCCTCATCGCCCGATGCCCTGCTTCCGGCTTCGAAGCAAGCATTCAGCGCATTTGCATATAATGGAGGACAAGGAGCCGGGGTAGCTTACAAAGGCCGTAACTACCGCGTGATTTCCATGGGTTTCCCTTTTGAATGTATTAAGGATGTGGCAGTGCGTCATACAGCAATGAAGGCCATGTTGCATTTTTTGACTGATGACGCTAATTGATAGTAAACGCTTGTAATTTGTTCGAAAAGTACAAATTACAGGCGTTTTTTCTACAAAAGTGGCAAGAGTGAAATATAAGTTCTACATTTGTCATCGAGCAGATATTGCACATGAAAGCATCGTTTTTGCATTCACCTTGAAATTCATTTTTCGTGTAATTAAAATATTGATACTATGGAAAATGCAAATGTACAATTTGGGTTAGTGCCGTTTGCCTCAGTTTTGGCACTGCTGTTTGCGTGGTATTTCTACGCACAGTTAAAGAAAACCTCTGAAGGAACTCCTCGGATGGTGTATATTGCAGATGCCGTACGCAAAGGAGCAATGTCTTATCTTCGGCAACAATATAAGGGTCGTTGCATTGTTTTTTTCGATGGGACTTTATGGTATAAGGGGTGACAGGTTTGATTTTCGGTGTAGGCGGTGTGTCGGGTTTGCTTATTGGCAGACTGAGCACGGGCTTTGTACTTGCAGTGTTCATGGCCAATGTCGGCGGCGCATGGGACAATGCCAAAAAATACGTTGAAGAGGGTAACTTCGGCGGCAAGGGCTCAGAAGTTCACAAAGCTACCGTGGTGGGCGATACCGTTGGCGATCCATTTAAGGACACCGCCGGACCGAGTTTGAATATTCTGATAAAGTTGATGAGTATGGTAAGCATCGTCATGGCAGGTTTAACCGTAAGCTGGAGTCTGCTTTAATGAATTGGCAAACAGCATACTACACACCTTTCTGCTACTGTTCTTGAATAACCGCATTTGGCACATCTTTTGCAGTGTATATATTGAGTAATAAAGCCCCTTTCTTGAAGGTTCACTCAAAACATATAAATATTGAGAACAATGGAAAAATTCAAAGATGTGATAGCCGGAAATACCCCCGTGCTTGTTGATTTTTATGCCACTTGGTGTCAGCCATGCCGTGCCATGCACCCCGTGCTTGAAGAAGTAAAAAAGACCTTGGGCGATAAGATTCGCATTATCAAGATTGATATCGACCGGTATCAAGCTGTGGCCGAGGAATACCGCATTCAGTCAGTACCGACGCTGCTGATTTTCAGAAATGGCGAAATGCTTTGGCGACAAAGCGGCATGATGAGCAAGCCCGATTTGCTTGCTACACTCGATCCTTTTTTGTCGAGTATTTGAACAGACCAAAACGACCTAATGAGAACTCGCTGTTGAGCATCCTGTGCTTAACAGCGAGTTCGTTTTTTTAGGGTAAAGGGAACATAGACCAGCGTACGATATTTTTTTGTGTTTTCTGTGTAATATTTGTAGTTTTTTTTTGCGTTGCATTCAGTTTCCATTATCTTTGCTTGTGCGAACTCACGCTGTCACCAAATTGGGATGCAGATTTGTGAGAACGTTGATGACTCAAATCAAAATAACAATCCTTATTTCTACAGAATCATGAATAAGATAATCCGTAAAGACCAATTTTCAGAGCGGGTGTTCCGCCTGGTTGTTGAAGCGCCTTTAATAGCCCGTTCGCGCAAGGCAGGCCATTTTGTGATTGTGCGCGTTGGTGAACACGGTGAACGTATGCCTCTTACCATTGCTGAGGCCGACCCGAAAGAAGGAACCATTTCGCTTGTGGTGCAAAAGGTGGGCGTTTCGTCAACCAAATTGTGTCATTTAGAAGTGGGCGATTACATTTCGGACGTGGTAGGTCCGTTGGGAAAGGCTACACATATCGAAAACTTCGGTACAGTAGTTTGTGCCGGTGGTGGTGTAGGTGTGGCTCCGATGTTGCCCATTGTTCAGGCTTTGAAGGCAGCCGGTAACAGAGTGATTACCGTGTTGGCGGGCAGAACAAAGGATTTGATTATTCTTGAAGAAGAAATGCGTGCTTCGAGCGACGAGGTTATTATCATGACCGACGACGGAAGCTACGGACAGAAGGGTTTGGTTACCGAAGGCATTGAAAGTGTTATTCAGCGCGAAAAGGTGGATAAATGCTTTGCCATTGGTCCGGCTATCATGATGAAGTTCGTTTGCTTGCTTACGAAGAAGTATGAAATTCCGACAGACGTTTCGCTGAACACCATCATGGTCGACGGAACGGGTATGTGCGGTGCTTGCCGTATTACTGTAGGCGGACAGACGAAGTTCGTTTGCGTTGACGGACCGGAGTTCGATGGACACCAGGTAGATTTCGACGAGATGCTGAAGCGTATGGCGGCTTTCAAGCCCGAAGAAGTGGCAGCCGACGAGGAAGTGAAAAAGCATCCCGAATTGCTTGAAGTGCCAGAGTGTACGAACCACGGCGAATGCAATGGAAAGGTTGAAAATGAACCTTGCGATTCAGCAGATTGTGAATGCATGGCTGTTGCCGAGGACGATGACAAGAGTCGCGATGCAGCCTGGCGCAAAGAGCTGAGAAGCAGCATGAAGCCTAAGGAACGTCTGGCCATTGAGCGTTGCCAAATGCCGGAACTCGAACCGCAGTACCGTGCGCGTAAATTGAAAGAAGAAGTTAACCAAGGACTCACTGCCGAAATGGCGCAACGTGAGGCACATCGCTGTTTAGACTGTGCCAACCCCGGCTGTGTCGAAGGTTGTCCGGTCGGAATTGATATTCCCCGATTCATCAAACATATAGAAAAGGGCGAATTCATGCAGGCTGCACATACGCTCAAGGAAACCAGTGCATTGCCGGCTGTGTGCGGACGTGTTTGTCCTCAGGAAAAACAGTGCGAAAGCCGTTGTATCCATCACAAAATGAATTCAAAGCCCGTGGCCATCGGTTATCTGGAGCGTTTCGCAGCCGACTACGAACGTCAGCAACTTACGGCTAAGGGCGATGCTGCTGTGGCACATCATACAGAAACTTCGGAAAACAAGCAAAAAATTGCCGTAGTTGGTAGTGGCCCTGCCGGTCTTTCTTTTGCAGGCGAAATGACGAAACGCGGCTATGCAGTCACAGTGTTCGAAGCCTTGCACGAAATTGGCGGTGTGCTGAAATATGGTATTCCCGAGTTCCGTTTGCCTAATGAAATTGTTGATTTCGAAATCAACAACTTGCGTGCAGCTGGTGTCGAATTTGTAAAGGATTGTATCATTGGTAAAACAGAAAGCGTTGAGGATTTGTTCCAAAAGCAGGGTTTTGCCGGTGTGTTCGTAGGCTCAGGAGCCGGTTTGCCTAACTTTATGGGCATTCCGGGTGAAAATGCAACGGGTGTGATGTCAAGTAATGAGTACCTGACACGTGTGAACCTGATGGATGCTTCGAACCCCGAAAGCGATACGCCGGTTTCTTTTGCCAAACATGTGGCTGTGGTCGGTGGTGGTAACACTGCCATGGACTCAGTTCGTACGGCTTTGCGATTGGGTGCCGAAACTGCTACGATTATTTACAGACGTTCGGAAGAAGAAATGCCGGCACGTGTAGAGGAAGTGCATCATGCTAAACAAGAGGGCGTGAAATTCCTTACCCTGCATAATCCGCTGAGATACGAGGCTGACGAAAAGGGCCATGTGAGCAAGGTTGTTCTGCAGCAAATGGAACTGGGCGAACCTGATGCCAGCGGACGTCGTCGCCCTGTACCCATTGAAGGAGCAACAGTTACAATGGATGTAGACTTGGTTATTGTAAGTATTGGCGTTTCGCCCAACCCGATTTTGCCCAATTCTGTAAAAGGCTTAGATTTAGGCAAGAAGGGTACAATCGCTGTGGATGAACATTTGCAGTCTTCAATTCCGGCATTGTATGCAGGTGGCGATATCGTTCGTGGCGGTGCTACGGTAATCTTGGCTATGGGCGATGGTAAACACGCTGCTCAGGAAATGGACGATATGCTCAAGGCTAAAAAGTAGCCGTAACTGAGGTATGTGACTTTTTAGGTCAGGAATTCGTTTGAGTTCTCTGGCTTGAAATTGTAGAAATAATAAGGGGTAAAAGCGGATAAAAACGCTTTTGCCCCTTTTAAAACGAATTGCTGGCGGTGTGAACTGCTCAATGATTTATTCTTAACTTTAAACAGCTTAACTAACTAAAAACAGATGCAAGGATTTTACTCCGTATTATTATTGGTATGTTCCAATGTGTTTATGACTTTTGCCTGGTATGGCCATTTGAAACTGCAACAAACCGGAATAAGCAAAGACTGGCCGTTGTTGCTTGTCATTCTGTTTTCATGGGGCATCGCGCTTTTTGAATATATGTGTCAGGTTCCCGCCAACCGTTTGGGCATTATTGATAATGGCGGTCCCTTCAATTTGATACAGCTGAAGGTTATTCAGGAAGTGGTTTCGCTCATCGTGTTCACGGTAATTGCCACCTTGATGTTTAAAGGCGAAAGTTTTCACTGGAATCATGTGGCTGCCTTCCTCTGTCTGGTGGCAGCTGTTTATTTTGTGTTTATGAAATGATGCAGACTTCAGAAAATACAGCACCTAAATTACAACGCGATTATTTACTGCACAAGCGGTTGCAGCGTCTGGTGGGTGAAGCTGTCAAGGATTTTGGTTTGATTGAGCCGGAAGACCGCATATTGATAGGTTTGTCGGGAGGAAAGGATTCATTGGCTTTGCTCGATTTGATGGGAGAGCGGATGAAACGCAGCAATGGCTACTTTTTACTTGAGGCAGTGCATGTGCGTATGAGCAATATTCAGTATGAAAGCGATACATCCTATTTGGAGCAAAAGGCTGCAGCATGGGGTGTGCCGTTTCATGTGGTTGAAACGGGTTTTGAAGCAGACAGAAATGAAAAACGAACACCATGCTTTCTGTGTTCGTGGAACCGACGCAAAACGTTGTTTTCTGTGGCGCAAAACTTGGGTTGTACAAAAATTGCACTTGGACATCATCAGGACGATATATTGAATACTGCGCTCATGAACCTTACTTTCAATGGTTCGTTTTCGACAATGCCTGTCAAAATCAGTATGCGCAAGTTTCCTTTGACCATTATTCGGCCATTGGCAAGGATTGCTGAAAGCGAACTCAGAGAGTGGGCAGATTTGAAGCAATATATGCCGGTTAAGAAGGTATGTCCGTTTGACAAAGTTTCGAATCGAACAGAAATACAGAAAGTAACGGAGCAAATGGCTTTGGTCAATTCGGATTACCGACAAAACTTGTGGCATGCTTTATTAAAGGCCGGAGCTTTAATCGAAGAATAAGTGTGTTGCTTTTTCACAAAGAGTTGCATTCAAAAAGAGGCTGCGCCGTTATTAGGATTTACGGCGCAGCCTCCTGTATATATACAATAGTAAGTAGATACCTTCAAAATATAGGTTGTGGTGTATCCATCCCATCTACCCCATTCTTTTATATCAAA
>FR901652.1 GCA_000437675.1 Prevotella sp. CAG:891 | reverse complement strand
TTGATATAAAAGAATGGGGTAGATGGGATGGATACTTTCAAACAGCCCCCAACAGCCCGTTTCTCCTTTATGTACAAGCATTTCCGAACGTTTTTCAAGTCCGGAAAAAAATGAAATAGGGATATACCTTTTTATCCCATTCCAATTTTCAAAACGTACGAAGCCCACACATTCCCTCCACCCAAATTTCTATAAAACCCCAAAAAAACCCGAAGCGCACAGAGCGTTTCGGGCTTTCGTATTCGTCATAAGTAAGTGTTCAGAGGTCAAAAAAGATGCTGAACACCTACTTTCAATGAGTTTCTCGGTTCTTCGTCGGTTTATTTCACCTCGATTTCGTCCACAAAGATAAAGGCAGGCGAGCCCTTACCACTGTGCCATTGCGGCATAGCCGATTCAGGCTTCAGCGTCACCTGAATGAAGCGCACCTTAGTCGGAGCAAAGCTGAGCGACAGCGAGTGAATGCCGTTGGGCGTTTCCTCAGTCATCTGCGGATAAGTCTTCACAGCCAGTTCGCGCATTTCGCCACCTTCAGTTTCAGCACCGCACACCTTAAATTCGCGTGCACCGAAAATCCAGTCACCCTTTTCAACACAAGTGTTCACATTCACCTGGCTCACCTCCTTCAGTTCGCCCAAGTCGATGGTAGCCTGCAAATCCTTGCCCACAAAGCCAATCCAGCGGCCCGTGCGGTAGTTCGTGTTGTTGCCACGCAAACCGTCAACCAGCAGCGGCGCACCGCTGTAGTCGTAGCCCTTGTGAGGCGCGTTCGTTAGCGTAATCGGGCAAGCCGTAGCCTTGTGGAAGGTAAAGTCCTCCTGCACCTCAGGCGTTTGACCCTGTGTACGGAAAGCAGCCACACGGAGTTTGCCCGACTGACGCACCAGCAAGTTACCCTCGTATTTCGGCGATGAAGCCGTAGGCGCCGTGCCGTCTAGCGTATAATGAATGTCAGCCCCGTCGAAAGTCGAGAGCGTCACCTTGATGGCACGTTCGTTCGTATCGGTGCCGCAGTCCATCTTCACGTTGTAAATGGTACGCGCATAGTTATAGTTCTTGATGCGATACAAGTCGATGAGTTTCGGCAGACGCTGCATGAACGCATCAAAGTTCTTCTGCTCAGGAGCACACCACTGAATTTCGCTCAGTGCAGCCATACGCGGCAGTTCCATGTATTCCACCTGGCGGTAAGTTTTCATATACTCCGTCCAGCAGTTAGCCTGCACACCAATGATGTGCTTCTGCTCCTCAGGCGTAAGGCTCTTAGGCATAGGCTCGTAGCTATACACACGCTCAATGGGCAAGAAACCACCGATAGCCTCCGGTTCGTTCTTCGTGTCAGCACTCTGGTAATAGTCGAAGTATAGGTAAGTGTTCGGCGTCATAATCACGTCGTGCTTCTGACGCGCCGCCTCGATGCCACCCCCTTCGCCACGCCACGACATCACCGTAGCGTTCGGAGCCAGTCCGCCTTCGAGCGTTTCGTCCCAGCCAATCATCTGTCGGCCCAGCTTGTTGAGCGTGTTCTCAGCACGTTTGATGACATAGCTCTGCAAACGCTCCTCGGCCGTATGTTTGCCGTCAGCCTGCAAGTTGTTAGCCTTGATGCGCGCCTGACATTTGGCACATTTAGCCCACTGCGTTTTGGGGCACTCGTCGCCACCCACATGAATGTAAGTCGAAGGGAAGAGTTTCACCACCTCCTTGAGCACATTGTCAATAAATTCAAAGGTCTTGTCGTTACCGGCGCAAAGCACATTGTCCGACACACCCCAAATTTGCCACACATCATACGGTCCCCCCGTACAGCCCAGTTCGGGATAAGCCGCCAAAGCCGCCTGCATGTGCCCCGGCAGGTCAATTTCCGGGATAATCGTGATGTAGCGTTCAGCCGCATAGCGCACGATGTCCTTAATTTCCTTTTGCGTGTAGTAACCCCCGTAAGGTTTACCATCGTATTTACCCGAGTTGTGGCCAATCACCGTTTGCGCACGGCGCGAACCGATTTCAGTCAGTTTCGGGTATTTTTTTATTTCAATGCGCCAACCCTGGTCATCAGTCAGGTGCCAGTGAAAGCGGTTAATGTTGTGCAGCGCCAGCATGTCGATGAAGCGGCGGATAGAGTCCGTCGTCACGAAGTGGCGCGACACATCCAAGTGAGCACCACGGTAAGCAAAGCGCGGTTCGTCAGTCACCTCGACCGAGGGAATGTGAATGCTCGTGGCCTGACCCATAGGCAAAGCCTTGCGCAGCGTTTGGCAAGCATAGAACACACCGGCAGCCGATGCACCGTCGAGCAGAATAATGTCGCTGTTCACGCGAATGTTGTAAGCCTCAGGGTTTTCATCCTTCAGAGCCGCACTCATGCGAATGCACTTACGCTGCAGCGGTTCGGTAGTAGTGAGCAGTTGCAGCCCCGTAGCCTCCTTGATAAAAGCCGCTAGATATTCGGCATTGCGCTTCATAGCCTTGTCGCCCTTGGGGTAGGCAATGAGCGTACGCGCATTGAGTTCGAAACTGCCGGCCTGAGTATTTTTAACCTCTTTAGGCAGCGGCACCACATGAAAGTCGGCATGTTGTGCCCATGCTGAGCCAGGCAGAACCGAAGCACAGACCACAATGGCAGCAGCAATTTTATTTTTCAAGTTCATGATGAAAAGATTAAATAGTAAGCAGATGTGTGAGAAATACGAAGGAAGGTCATGCCCGTTAGCATCCCCAAACATAATTGTAGATGCCCAATGCACTCAGCAGCAGTGCCGAAAGGTTGAACCACGCCGGAAACCACCGGGCACGCGCCAACGCATAGTAATGCGCCATGAGCAAAGCCGTGTTTACCACATAAATCGGCATGATGTCGTGATAGTACTGCGGCAGCCCTACGAGTGCAGCCGTAAGCAGCACCTGCTGCGTGGTGATGCAGTAAAACAGCATGCGGATACGGATTTTGTCGTTGTAGGCCGTGTGAAAAAAGTGGATAAATGCCGGAATGCTAAAGAGCAGCAGCACAACGGCGCTGACCACTTCAGCCTGCGACAGCACGCTGTAGTCGGGCAGTTGCGGCACAAACCATTGGGGCAGATACAAAAAGGCCGAATCAAGCCGGTTATGCCAAATGGCATAGGCCGCCGAAGCCCAGTAGGGAAGTGCTAAACCGAAAATGCCCGCCATGAACGTGCGCCACGTCAGTCCACGAAGAGGAATCAGCAAGCAAAAGTAAAAACCCAGTGCAAACAGCAGGAGAGGGGGAAAAAGCAAACTGCCCAGGCCCACACACAAAAACGTGTGGAACACATAGTCCTCGGGGCGGCGGTGCTGGTAGGAGGCAAACAGCGTGTGGTAACTCAGTACCCACAGCAGCATCGACAGCATGCCGCTGTGCAAGCCATGAAGCTGCGGGCAGATGAGCATCAAAAACAGGAATGTGGTGCTCATCATGCGCGAACGGATACGCAGCAGCGTGTTGCGGTTGTTGAGTTCCATGATAAGATAGGCCGTGAAGCCTGTGAGCACCAGTCCGGCCCACAGGCTCCAGTTAGCCCAATCGGGTAAAGCCCACAACGGCAGTGTGAGCAATGCCATGACAGGCAAGGTAAATTCGCCCGTCACAATGCTTTTTCGCAAAGAATGTCCTTCCAAAATGTGGTTTGTTCTTAATTAACCATTGGCCGTTGCAGCCCATAATCATCTGCAACGGCCCGGAATGTGAAGAGCCGACAGCCGTCACTGCCTGGTGAGAGTAAGGTTCAAGCAGCGCCACCGTCGGGGGGGGAATGAGGCTAAAGGTCGCGGCCGATGTCAGAACGGAAATACTTTTTCTCGAACTGAATTTGCTGCGCACCCGCCATCGACTTCTGCAAAGCCTCGGCCTTGTCAGCACCGTAAGAGCTGATCGCAATGACACGTCCGCCCGCAGTTACGAGTTTACCATCCTTCATGGCCGTTCCGGCATGGAACACCACGCTGCCCTCAACATCGGCATGCGTAATTTCGTAGCCCTTATCGTAAGCACCCGGGTATCCGCCCGACACACACATCACACAAACCGCAGCACGCGGGTCGAACGTAACAGTGCGCTGGTCAAGGTTGCCCTCAGCCACCCCTTCGAAAAGGTCCACAATGTCCGACTGCAGGCGCAGCATCACCGTTTCGGTTTCAGGGTCGCCCATGCGGCAGTTATATTCGATAACTTTCGGCTGACCATCGCAGTTGATGAGGCCGAAGAAAATGAAGCCCTTGTAGTCAATGCCCTCAGCAGCCAGTCCGTCGACCGTCGGACGGATAATTTCGTCCTCAACCTTCTGCATCCACGCCTTGTCGGCAAAGGGAACCGGCGAAACCGAACCCATACCGCCCGTGTTGAGGCCCGTGTCGCCCTCGCCAATGCGCTTGTAGTCCTTGGCCTCGGGCAAAATCTGATAGTGCTTACCATCGGTAATCACAAATACCGAGCATTCGATGCCCGACAGGAATTCCTCGATAACCACGCGGCTCGAAGCGTTGCCAAACATACCGCCCAGCATAGAGCGCAGTTCGCGCTGCGCCTCCTCAAGGGTAGGCAGAATCAGCACACCCTTACCGGCACACAGACCATCGGCCTTGAGCACGTAGGGAGCTTGCAGTGTTTCGAGGAAACGGCATCCCTCTTCCACCTGCGTACCATCAAACGTAGCATAAGCCGCCGTCGGAATGTGATGACGCTTCATGAAGCCCTTGGCAAAGTCTTTTGAGCCTTCGAGCACAGCACCGGCCTTCGACGGACCGATAACGGGCATGTGGCTGAGCGTGGGGTGATTCTTGAAAAAGTCGTAGACACCGTTCACCAGCGGATCCTCCGGTCCCACCACCAGCATATCGATTTTTTCGGTTTCGACAAAGCGGGCAATGCCTTCGAAGTCGTTGACGCCGAGGGCCACGTTTTCGCCCACCTGAGCGGTACCGGCATTACCCGGTGCGATAAACAGTTTTTCGATTTTGTCGCTCTGAGCGATTTTCCAAGCCAAGGCGTGCTCACGGCCGCCGCTTCCTAAAAGTAGGAGTTTCATAAGGTTAAAAGCTTTAGGGTGCGTGAGGGCAGTTCCCCGTAAGGGCAACCCTCGTAAAAAATTAGTTTAATTTCATTTCGTCAGCCTTCATCACATCACGCTGAATGATTTTGCCCTGTTTATTGATGAGCATGCACGAAGGCACATAGTGCAAGCCCAGCGTTTCGACCAGCGGCGAGGCAAAAGCCTTGCGGTCGCACACCACAGGGTATTTCAGCGAGTCGCGTTTGATGCTGTTGCGCAGCACCTCGCGGTCCACGTCCATCGACACAATCAGACAGTCCCATTCAGATTTGGCTGCTTTCAGTTTTTTCTTGGCCTGACGCAAAAACGCCATGCTCTCGGCCTGCCACGTAGCCACACACAGAATGGCCAGCTGTTTACCCTCGTAGTCAGCGCGGGTCACGGTTTTGCCATCGAGCGTCACCGCCTTGAAGTCGGGCAGCATTTCGCCCACCCCGTTTTCGAAAATAGGGCGGTAAAAATTGTCGAGATACACCACCGCCTGCGTGCGCGGTTGCGCCTTTTTCAGCACGTCCAGCAGGTTGAGTGCCATTTTCGTGTCGGGCGTTTGCTTCAACGCAAAGTAACGCCGGAACACCGCCACAGCCGCCAGCGATTTGCTGTGCGTGCGAATGAATTGTTCAGCCGCCAGTTTGTGTGTATTCTCGGGTTTGCCGGCAATTTCTTCTCTGAACTCCGTCAGCATTTTGTTTTCGTCGGTACCGGTAATTTCAGCATCGCCAATTTTGGCAGCGTCGCCTTTCATTTTGATGGTTTTACCCGGTTCAGCCACGAGGTAAGTTTGCGTAAAGTTAGGGTAGAGCAGCGTAAGGATGGCCGGTTCCGTCAGTTTGCGTTCGTAGGTAAACTGTCCGTCCTCAATGCGGATGGTGTCGACCCCATCGAACGAGCCGTCTTCGCTGAACACATAAAATTCGGCCGTCGTGATGTTAGCCAGTTTGCCTTTAATGCGCACGCGGTCCTTGCCCGGTCCGCAGGCAGTTAGGGCAGCAAGCAACGTGAACATCACAAATAAAGAGTGAAAGTATTTCATGAGGCAAAAATGTTAGTAAGACACTAATAAAGAATGAAGGAGTAGGGCAGAGCCGTTCGGAGCGTATGGGCCCGTCAGCATTCAACGCCCGTTTCGGCCTCCGTTTTCATGCGTGCAAGCAGCGCCAGTGCCTTGTCCTCCTCGGCCTCCATGATTTCGCGTTCGCCCGGTCCTTTGTCGTTGATGCCGCAAAGGTGCAGCACACCGTGAATCACCACGCGGTTCAGTTCGTCGGCGTAGGTTTTATTGAAAAGTTCGGCGTTCGTTCGCACCGTGTCGATGCTGATGAACAAGTCGCCGCTGATGCGGTTACCCTGACAATAGTCGAAGGTAATGATGTCGGTGAAATAGTCGTGTTTCAGAAATTCGCGGTTTACCTCCAGAATTTTCGGGTCGTCGCAAAACACGTAAGTCACCTCGCCCACCCGTTTGCCGTAAGTTTCGGCCACCGCCTTCACCCATCGGCTGATGAGTTCTTCGCACAGGTCGGGCATGTTGACGTGAATGGTATTGAATGTAATCATGCTGAATGCAACAAAACTTTTTGTTGAAATAAAAAAATTAAGGCTCCATGAAGTCGAAAAGCGACGTTTGCCGGGGTTCGCGCGATGCGATGCTGCGTCCCAGATGCTCGTAAGCCTTTTCCGTCACCTCGCGTCCGCGCGGTGTGCGGCGTATAAATCCCTCTTTGATGAGGTAAGGTTCGTACACCTCCTCCACCGTACCGCTGTCCTCGCCAATGGCCGTGGCAATGGTAGATATGCCCACGGGGCCACCCTTGAATTTGTCGATGATGGTGAGCAGGATTTTATTGTCGATTTCGTCGAGTCCGTATTTGTCGATGTTCAACGCCTCGAGCGCATACTGCGTAATCGGTAAATCAATGCAACCGTTGCCCTTTACCTGTGCAAAGTCGCGCACACGGCGCAGCAAGGCATTGGCAATACGCGGCGTACCACGCGAACGGCCTGCAATTTCGCCAGCCGCCTCATGGCTGATGGGCACTTTCAGGATGCTTGCCGAACGCGCCACGATGCGGCTGAGCGTATCGGCATCGTAGTACTCAAGGTGCAGGTTGATGCCGAATCGCGCCCGGAGTGGGGCAGTGAGCAGTCCGCTGCGCGTCGTTGCTCCCACCAGCGTAAAGGGGTTCAGGTCAATTTGAATACTGCGGGCAGCCGGCCCCTTGTCAATCATGATGTCGATGCGGTAGTCCTCCATCGCCGAGTAAAGGTACTCCTCGACCACGGGCGAAAGTCGGTGAATTTCGTCGATAAACAGCACATCGTTCGTTTCAAGGCTCGTCAGCAGTCCCGCCAGGTCGCCCGGTTTGTCGAGCACCGGCCCCGAAGTCAGCTTAAAGCCCACCCCCAGTTCGTTGGCAATGATGTTCGAGAGCGTGGTTTTACCCAGTCCCGGAGGTCCGTGCAGCAAAGTATGGTCCAGCGGTTCGCCGCGGTATTTTGCCGCTTCGACAAACACCCTCAGGTTCTCGACCACCTTGCTCTGTCCGCTAAAGTCCTCGAACCGCAGCGGGCGCAGGGCATTTTCGAAGTCGCGCTCGGTGGTTGTGGGCGAATACTGTTCGGCGCGTATGTCAAATGAATCTTCTGTCATGTAAAAGGAAATGTTTGAAAAAAACGATTGTCCGCCAGTCAGGCAAACTCTCTCGCAAAATTACACAAAAACCCCGACTTTACCCCCACCCACCTAAATAATACTGCAAGCCTTAGGCGTCATTTTGCAGAAAATACTAACTTCGCGCTTCGTAAAGTTGCTGTTTCTCAACTTTTTTGCCCGAAAAAGCCGTTTCCTGCACCCACAGCTCCAGGCGCGGCCTCTACTCGCGCAGTCCGCTTTGCCGCATCGGCACTCCGCGCTTGTTTTGCCTGTGTAGCCTTTTGTAAATAGTTTGAACACAACTGGCCGAAAGGTGAACAATGGTGAAATGACCAACGCACGTATGCACTGATTTTTCCGCAGCGAAAGTGTGCCGGAAGCCGAATTGGTGATTTTTTTGAAAGCGCTGATTATCAATAGTTCCGAGATTGTTCGAACTAGCTCGGAACTAATTCGCACAAGCTCGGAACTAATTTCAACAAGCTCGGAACTAAATCGCACAATCGCGGAGCAAATTTTTTCGACAAGCCGCTCCGTTGCGAAAAAAGCAGAAAAGAACCGATTTTTGGTTTAAAAGTTTTTCACGTCCGGCGCAGGTCATTTCTGTCCGTCAAGCAAGTAAACACAAACTATGTTATGGTATTGAATTATATTTGGGTAGCCTTCTTCCTCATAGCCTTTGTCATCGCCGCCATCAAGCTCGTGTGCTTTGGCGATTTGGAAGTGTTTCCCGCCATTATGAATTCCACCTTCGACACCGCCAAAACCGCCTTCGAAATATCCCTCGGTCTCACCGGCGTGCTGTCGCTTTGGCTCGGCATTATGAAAATCGGCGAGCGCGGAGGCCTTATCGACGCCCTGGCCCGTTTGCTCAGCCCCGTGTTCGGTAAGCTGTTTCCCGATGTGCCACGCAATCATCCCGTGTTTGGCAACATCTTTATGAACCTTTCGGCCAATATGCTCGGCCTCGACAATGCCGCCACCCCCCTCGGCCTGAAAGCCATGGAACGCCTGCAGGAACTCAATCCGCGCAAAGACACGGCTTCGAACCCCATGATTATGTTCCTGGTGCTCAACACCTCGGGCCTCACCATCATACCCGTGAGCATCATGGTGTATCGCGCACAGCTCGGAGCCGCACAACCCACCGACGTGTTCATTCCCCTGCTCCTGGCCACCTTCTTTTCGACCCTCGTCGGGCTGATAGCTACCAGCCTTTACCAGCGCATCAATCTGCTGCAGCCCGTGCTGCTCGGCACGTTGGGCGCCATGTCGGTCGGTGTGGCAGCACTGATGTGG
>FR901651.1 GCA_000437675.1 Prevotella sp. CAG:891 | reverse complement strand
GACGTCGTGGGCATCACAGCCGAAGTACACGTTCCAGAAACCGGTGTCAGGATAGGTGTTGAGGTAGGAGTCGATGCTGTAAACAAGGCCGGCCTTTTCGCGCAAACTGAGACTCAGGCGTGAATTCATGCCGGGACCACCGAGCATATTGTTGAGCAGCAACAGGGCAAAGCGGCGGGCATCGGTGCCGGCAAAGGTGGGGGCTCCAATGAGTACATGCGCCTGATGGGTGCCTTTGGACACGATACGTTCCTGCGCCGTTATTTGCGGCTGAGGGAGGATTGAAGACAAGGCTGGTGCGGTGAATGCGGCAAAATCGGTGGGTGGAAGCAGACGTTCGAGGGTGCGGACAATTTGCGCAAAGGGTACGTCGCCATACACATAGAACACGGCATTTTGCGGATGATAGTAGCGATGGGTGAAACGCAGGGCATCGGCTGTGGTGTACTGACGCAATCGCTCGGCATTGCCCAAAATGTCGCGGCCCAAGGGCTGACCGGGGTACATGAGCGATTCGAACTCATCGAAGATGATTTCTGAGGGCGAATCCTTATAACTGTCGATTTCATCGCAGATTACCTCGACTTCCTTGTCGATTTCGGCTTGCGGAAAGGTGCTGTGAAACACAATGTCGGTGAGCAAGTCGGCTGCCCGTTTGAAATCGTCCTTAAGCACAGTGGCATAGTACACGGTTTCCTGCTTGGTAGTGTAGGCATTGAGGTCGCCACCTACGCGTTCCAGCCCGTTGACAATGTGACAGGCGCGACGATGGGTCGTGCCTTTGAACGATAAATGTTCGATGAAATGGGCCATTCCCGAATCGGCCTCGTCCTCGTGGCGTGTACCGGCCAGCACCACATAGCCGCAATAAAGCACGGGCGAGGCACTGGGTTCGTGAATGATGCGCAGTCCGCACGGAAGGGTGTGCGCATGATATAGGGGTTGATTGAATGATGCAGACATACAAATGTGATGAATTGGGCGGAAGCACACGGCTCATGAATGGGCTGTGTGCTGCCGGCTACTTGCGAAAGTATTTGCCGACGACGGGCAGGTTCGACAAGGGGAAGTCGTAGTGAATGGTATGAGCTATAAACAGCAAGATACAGCCGCTGTTGATGAGTAGACGCAGCCAAAGTTGCGGCACGAAGTGGGCCGTCAGCTGCATGATGCCGAAGAACAGCAGGGCAATGCACACATACACGCCAATGCTCACAAGGGGATAGCGTATGGGGTAATAATGCTGTCCTACGAAGTAGCTGAGCAGCATGGCGGTGGCGTAGCCGGCAAATCCGGCCCAGGCGCAAGCCATGTAACCATATTCGGGAATGAAAATGACATTGACTGCAATGAGTACGGCACAGCCGGCTCCCGAGAACCAGGCACCCCAGATGGTGCGGTCGGTGAGTTTATACCAGAATGAGAGGTTGAAGTAAATGCCCATCATGATTTCGGCTGCCATGACAATGGGCACTACTTTAAGCCCTGCCCAATAGGAAGGACCGATAATGTGTTTGAGCACGTCGATGTAGCCCATCACCATGAGGAAGGCCAGCAGGGTGAAGATGATAAAGAACTTCATGGCCTTGGCGTAAGTGTCGCGGTTGTCGCGGTCTTTTTGTTTACCAAACACAAAGGGTTCGTAGGCATAGCGGAAGGCCTGGGTAATCATGGCCATAATCATGGCTATTTTCACGCTGGCTCCGTAGATGCCGAGCTGCACCTTGCCTTCGTGTCCGGGAACAAGGCGGGGAAACAGCATTTTATCGGCGGTTTGGTTCAGAATGCCGGCAATACCCAGAATGAGAATGGGCCAGGCATAAGTGAGCATTTGGCGCGCCAGACGACGGTCGAACGTCCAGCGGAAACCAGTGAGTTCGCGTTTGAAAAAGAGGGTGATGAGGGCGGTACAAACCAAGTTGATGGCAAAGGCATAGCCCACCCCGTAGGTGGGTGAATAAATGGCCGATACCCAGCTGTCGGGTCCGAGTTGGGTATAAAGGGCGGGAAGCAGCAGGAAGTAAAGGAGGTTCAAACTGATGTTCAGCACAATGAACAGGAGTTTCAACGCGGCAAACTTGATGGGGCGGCGCTGATAGCGTAAGTAGGCAAAGGGTATGCACTGAAAAGCGTCGATGGCCACGCACACGGCCATCATGCCGAGAAACTCGGGGTGCGCGGCATAGTCGAGGGCGGCAGCTATGGGGTGCAAAAAGCCTAACACACCGCACACAAAGGCCAGCCCGACGGTGAGCACAAGCACGAGGGTGGTGCTGTAAACGCGCCGAGGGTCGGCTTCTTCTTTATTGACAAAACGGAAAAACGTGGTTTCCATGCCGAAGGTGAGCAGCACGAGCAGAAGGGCTACATAGCTGTAGACCTCGGTTATCACGCCATAGCCGCCCGAGGAGGCTGCGAGTTTGGCGGTGTAAAGGGGTACGAGCAGATAGTTGAGAAAACGACCAACGATGCTCGAAAGGCCGTAGATGGCGGTGTCTTTTACCAACGATTTTATGCCGCTGCCCTGAGGCGTGGCGGTGTTTGTTGCTGCCATGTGATTGGGGATAAGTGTTAAGTATGCGTTTCTTTATTGCAACAAAACCGGGGGCTGTAAGCACTGAGTGGTGCTGCCCCCGGCTTTTTGTATGCAAATGTTTATTCTTTTCAGCACCTGCTTATTCCTGCGCATTGACCTGTTCGGCCACGGCGCAGAGTTCATTGTACCACGCCTCGCCGAAACGACGAATGAGGGGGTCTTTCAGGAACTGATAAATTTTAAGACCCAGGCGACGACCGTTTTCGACGGCAGGGCGGCAAATGTCCCAACGGTGGTATTGCAGCCCTACGAGTCCGCCTGCAAAGCGTTTTTCGCGAATGGGATAAAGCGCACAGGATATGGGTTTGCACCACTGGGTGCGACCTTCGCGAAAGGCCTTGTCGGTGGCGCAAAAGCAGCAACCTTCGGGGCTGTAACAGGTGAACACGCAGTCCTTGCCGTTGACGATGCTAGTCACGAGGTCGCCTTCGCTATCGGTATAGGCCACGCCTTTGCTGTCGATGATGCTTTGGGCAGCAGCACTGAGATCGTGCCACACATCGTCGAGCACGTTTTCGAGTTCGCCCACTTCGTCGAGGGTAAGGGGGGCTCCGCTGTCGCCTTCAACGCAGCAAATGCCTTTGCAGGCATCAAGGTCGCAGCAAAAATGTTCGGTCAGAATTTCGGAGGTGAGAATTACGTCGCCTACTTGCAGTATCATAACTTCGAGGTGAAATATTTGGATATCAATAAAAATACAGAAAGAGAAAAACGAACTACCAGTTGATGGGCGAAATGCCATGCTGAATGAGGTAGTCGTTGCAAAGCGTGAAATGGTGATTGCCGAAAAATCCGTGATAAGCCGAAAGGGGCGAAGGGTGCGCCGAACAGAGCACAAGGTGGCGTGTACGGTCAATTTCCTTGCCTTTGCGTTGGGCGTAGTTGCCCCACAGAATGAACACCAGGTGCTGTCGTTCGGCATTGAGGTGGCGGATTACGGCGTCGGTAAACTCCTCCCAGCCTTTGCCTTGGTGCGAGGCTGCCTGATGGGCGCGTACGGTAAGGGTGGCGTTGAGCAGCAGCACCCCCTGTTCGGCCCAGCGTCGCAAACTGCCGTTGGAGGGCATGGGGCGTCCGGTGTCGGCTTCAATTTCTTTGAAAATATTGACGAGCGAAGGGGGCATCTTCACCCCTTCCTTCACCGAAAAGCAAAGTCCTTCGGCCTGTCCGGGTCCGTGATAGGGGTCCTGCCCGATGAGCACAACCTTGGTTTGTTCAAACGGACAAAGGTTGAAGGCATTGAATATTTCGGGCCCGGGCGGATAGCAGGTGGTCTGCCGGTATTCGCTGCGCACGAAATCGGTGAGTTGCTGGAAGTAGGGAGCATCGAATTCGCTTTGAAGACGTTGCGCCCACGAGGATTCTATTTGAACTTGCATTGGCTGAAGCAAAAGAACGGTTTGACTGGCTAATCGAAAACTTTAAACGCATAACCTTGCGACTGTAGCCACTCAATGGCGCGCGGCAGGGCGTAGAGCAACTTGTCGTGGCTTTTGAGCGAATCGTGAAAGGTGATGATACTGCCGTTTCGGGCGTACTTTCTGACGTTGAGCAACACGTCGCGTCCGTTCAGGTTTTTGGAATAGTCGCGCGTAACGAGGTCCCACATCACCACGCGGTAACGCTGTTTGACCATGACGTACTGTTCCCACTTCATCCATCCGTGTGGCGGACGGAAGAGGTCGGTTTTCAGGTAGACATTGGCCTTGTTGACATTTCGCACGTACGAGCTGATGCCATGGCGCAATCCGCCAATGTGGTTAAAGGTGTGGTTTCCCAGCCTGTGTCCGCGTGCCTTGACCATTTCGAACACTTCGGGATGTTTGCGAATGTTATCGCCCACCATGAAAAAGGTGGCCTTGATGCCGTAATGATCGAGTACGTCGAGAACCCAAGGCGTTACCTCGGGTATAGGGCCGTCGTCAAAGGTCAGGTAAACGGCGCGTTCGTGCTTGTTCATCCGCCACAGCGCGTGGGGATACAACCAGCGCAGAAACCAGGCGGGCTGTTCGATTATCATGGGAATGGTGTGGTGGTAAAATCACAAAAAAGTGTGCCGATGCACTACGGCTTGCACACGCTCCAACCTTCGGAGGGGGAGCGTTGCAGGCTGTAAGGCATCGGCACTACTTGCTTATCGTTGCATTTGCTGCTGGTAAACGTGGAAACCGAGGGCAAAGGCATCGGACTTTGAAATTTCCTCAATGCGCTTTTGATAAATTCCGGCTTCCTTGTCGCCACTTTCATTGAGCGTACGAACTACTTCGACCAAACTGGTTACCAAGAAGTAGCAGGTGCGCGAGTAAGTGTTGACACGTTCTGGACCGAGCGAGCTGATGTAATTGAGATACTGCATGTCGTAATTTGCCACTTTCTTGGCAACAGCAGCAGCTTCGGCCTTGTTACCGGCTTCGAGCCAGAGGGTGGCCAGTTGTGCATCATCGTCGGTGTAGGGCACGGTGCTTTCGGGCAACATTTCCTTGGCCTTGTTCAATATGTTGAGGGCACGCTTCTTGTCGCCTTTGCGCACAAGGTTGTCGGCCAGCATACTCATCATGCGGCGATGAGTACGACACATACGCACAACGGTTTCGTCGAGGTAAATGTCTTTCTGGTTCACCTTGCCGTAAGCAAAGCGGTTCATCATATTTTTATACATGAGGTCGGCATCGATTACGCCCATACCGCCATAGTTAAACGGTGTGATGCGGTAAGCCAAACCTTCGAGCACAAGGTAATTTTCGAGTCCGGCATAATTGTCGGCACCGAGGGTCACGCTCATGTACATGGGGCGTTTCCAGTTGGCGTGTGCCAGCATTTCGTAAATCATCACGTCCTGACGGTACAGACCGCCTCGCTTGTCGGCCATACGTTTGAGCGAGATAATCATTTTGTCGGGAATGCTGTCGGGGCCCATAGGCAGGAACATGCCACTGCGACGCACGGCTTCCTTGTCGATAGACACAACCATTGAGTCGGTGGGGAAATAACCGCCCTGATCTTTCTTCACGTAATGGTCGATGATGTACGACACTTCGTAAGGATCGACACCGGGGTTATTCTTCTTGATTTCATCGAGCATGGCCTTGCCTTCGGGACGTATGGGATAATACGTGTGCTTGCCATTGTCGACATAGAAGTAGCGGCTCCAGGTAATGGGGAGTGCGGGCGAATCGTAGGCCGGACGGCGCATCTGGTCGGTGTACCAGTCGGTTTGCAGGTACGAAAGGTTGCAGACGCGGGCATCGGTACGGTTACCCTCAACTTCCTGGTTGTACCACAGGGGGAAGGTGTCGTTGTCACCGTTGGTAAAGATGATGGGGTTGCCTTCCTCGGGCAGCGTGTTCAGGTAGTTGAGTCCGAAGTCGCGGCAAGCGTAACGGCCGGAACGGTCGTGATCGTCCCACGTTTGGCTCACCATCTGCAACGGTACCAGAATGCCCAATACCGAGGCAACACCTGCGGCCAGTTTGGGCGACTTGATGACACGCTGCAAACCATCGGCCAGGGCTGCAACGCCCAGACCAATCCAAATGGCAAAGGCATAGAACGAACCGGCATAAGCGTAGTCGCGTTCACGCGGCTGGCTGGGGGTTTGGTTCAGGTAAAGCACAATGGCCAAACCGGTCATGAAGAAGAGGAAGAACACCACCCAGAACTGGCGTACACCGCGTTCGCTGCGGTAGGCCTGCCAGAACAGACCAATCAAACCGAGCAACAGGGGCAAACAGAAGAAGACGTTGTGTCCCTTGTTGTTCTTGAGCGTATCGGGCAGCAGGCTCTGGTCGCCATACAGGGCATTGTCGATGAAGGGGAAACCGGTAATCCAGTTACCATGTTCGAGTTCGCCCAAACCCTGCAGGTCGTTCTGACGGCCGGCAAAGTTCCACATGAAGTAACGCCAGTACATGAAGTTCACCTGATACGACAGGAAGAACTTGAGGTTATCGAGTTGCGAGGGCATTTGTCCCGGCACTTCGTAGCCTTCGGGGGTACTGAAGGTGACGTTGTTCATTGTAATGTCGCCCATCCACTGCTGGTACTGTGCCGTGTGATCGGCACTCCACATACGGGGGAAGAGCATGGTGAGTCCACCGGGGTATTTCACGCCGCTGGTTTCTTCTATTTCTTCGTATTGGTCGGCTTCGTCGGGCGATGCCTTTTCTTTGCGCTGGGTGCGCATGCTGTGTTCATACTTAATGGCACCGGCCATGTAAGCCTGTTCCTGCGAGCAGAAGGCTTCGCCCTTGAGCAAGGGGTATTTACCATACTGTTCGCGACCCATGTACGAGCCGAGGGTAAAGATGTCCTCGGGTGAGTTTTGGTCCATGGGGGTGTTCTGCGTTGAGCGAATCACGATGACGGCATACGATGAGTAACCAATCATGAGCACCAGCATACAGAGCAGCGAAGTGTTCAGGAAGCGCTTGCGGAGCAGGTAGTTGCCTTCCTTATCCTTCAGGCGAAGCACGATGGCCAGGGCTACCAATACCACCAAACCGATGATAAAGGAGGTGAAACCGTGACCCATGAAGGGGATGCCCAGCAGGGCTACGCTCAGGCCGTAAAGCAGCGTGGTGAGCGAACGGTTGTGGCGAGTGGTGCTCCAAATGGCTGAAAGTACCACACCGATGAGCAGCAGAATGTAGAGAATCATACCCGTGTTGAAGGGCAGACCGAGGGTATTGACCATGAACCATTCAAACCAGCCGCCCACCTTGACTACGCCGGGCACTACACCGTAGAGCACAGCGGCAACGAGCAGCATGGAGATGGCCAAAGCCACGAGTGAACCTTTGAGGTTGGCCTGCGGATTGCGCTTGTAATAGTAAACGAGGGCAATGGCGGGCAAGCAAAGGAGGTTCAGGAGGTGAACACCGATGGAGAGGCCTGTGAGATAGAAAATCAGGATAATCCAACGGTCGGAATGGGGTTCGTCGGCGTGTTCTTCCCACTTGAGAATGAGCCAGAATACCAATGCGGTAAACATCGACGAATAGGCATAAACTTCGCCTTCGACGGCCGAATACCAGAAGGTGTCGCTCCAGATATAGGCCAGGGCACCGGCCAAACCGCTACCCATGATGACGATGGTTTGGGCAAGGCTCACCTCGTTTTTACCATCGGTCAGAATCATGCGTGTAAGGTGGGTAATGGTCCAGAATAGGAACAGGATACACAGTGCCGAGAGCAGCGCCGACATAATGTTTACGCAAAATGCCACTTGCGCGGGGTCGTTAGTGAACTGTGTGAAGAAGTTGGCCGTGAGCATAAAGAACGGCGCACCGGGCGGGTGACCCACCTCGAGCTTGTAAGCCGTGGTGATGAACTCAGGGCAATCCCAAAAGCTGGCCGTGGGCTCCACCGTCATGCAGTAGGTGAATGCCGCAATGGCAAAGGTGAGCCAACCCAAAAGGTTGTTCACCAATTTGTACTGTTTCATGTGAGAATTACGCTGTTTGTTAGCTATGATTGAATTGTTTGTTAGCTGTGTTTGCTGCTTTGTCAGCCATGTTTGGCCGTTTTAGGCACGTTAATGCGCAAAAATAGCAATAATATTCCGTAATGTGCGGCTTTACGGGGATTTTAACGTCAAAATCAAAGAATCACCCTCGTTCCGTCTGTTGCCCAAAAGCCACCGGGAGGAAGGGACAGCGGCCTAAAAGAAGAGGTAGCAAATGCCGATGGCGGCCACGATGCCGGCAAAATCGGCCAACAAGCCGCAGGCCACGGCATGGCGCGTGCGACTGATGCCTACGGAACCGAAGTAAACGGCAAGGATGTAGAAGGTGGTGTCGGTAGAGCCTTGGAACACGCAGCTCAGGCGGCCCACAAACGAGTCGGCACCGTAGGTGGTCATGGCATCGACCATCATGCCGCGTGCGCCGCTGCCCGAAAGGGGCTTCATCAGGGCGGTTGGCAGGGCGCCGACCCACTGGCTGGCGGAAACGCA
>FR901650.1 GCA_000437675.1 Prevotella sp. CAG:891 | reverse complement strand
CGGCAAGCACGAAATTCTCTGCCGGCAGATAGGCGGTATCGCCTGTCATGATTGCACCGGGTTCGCGCGACAAATTTTGTCGCAAAGTGTCATCGCCACCATAGGCGGCCGCTATGCAGTTGCGCCCATTCCGCTTGGCGAAAGAGAGCGTGATGCGCTGCTTGGGTCGATATGCGTCCATAATATGTAAGATTTAGGGAGAACTGTAACCCTCCAAAAGCGAATTTAGAGAAATTATTTTATTATGGAAGCATCTTCGGAGTATTTTTTTTCTGCATTATGAACTTTTTTCAAATAGAATGATTTTTCTGTATGTTACAGATTTTTTGAAAGAGAATAAGAGGGTATTTTAACATAATGATGTGTGTTGTGATAATTTGCTATGCATATACTAATTAAATTATGGCAGTGTAAAAATAAATTGGAACAAGTGCATAATGTTAAAAGGAAGTTTCGTTGATAGGTTAAATAAAACGAAAAACTAGATGTCTGTCATATCTTCTTTTTCAGTAGTCTACAGAATTGGGTGGCGTAATGCCGAAAATTATTCCGAGATCGTTGAAATTAGTTCCGAGCCTGTTTGAATTAGTTCCGAGCTAGTTAAAATTAGTTCCGAGACTTTTTTAGCAAATGCGGATTGACTGAAAATCAACGCTTTCAGAAGTGAGATTAGATCGGAAAAAAATAATGCTGTTCTTACCATAAATTTTGCGATAAAGCTAAGTGGCATGTTTAAGCTTTATTCAAGGATTTGTTAAAACTTAGGTGAGCAGAACAAGCGTTGATAACTAGTGGTTTCTACATATTATCTATTCAAAAATCCATATAGTAATATCAGGTGCCTTGAACACTCAGCTGTTCATGCGGCTCTTGAAGTGTGGAAGTCGTACATCAAAGGCAGTATCTCTATGATTTCTAGAATGAGTTCTTGGGGATATGCTGTAGGTGTAAAAAGCAAACTCGCAATTAAAGTGAATTACACTCAAATTGCGAGTTTACTTTATGTTGAGGGTTTATCAGGGATAGGGTATAGCCTCAGTTCCTCATAACTAACTGTTCAAATTTATTTTATTCTTTCGAATTGTTAGGATATAAATTTAGGCGAATAATTTCTTGGGCAACTTCGGAGGTAATCATTTGTTCGCAATTTTCACCTTTTGATAAAGCATTTCTTATGTCAGTTGACGAGAAAGGGTAGAGAGGTGCATCAATGTAATGCACATTGCTTGGAAGTGAGTTTATGTTTATTGCAAATCCTTTGCGAGGATATACAAACAATTCATATTGCTGCAATATTTGATTATAGTTTGCCCATTTCGGAAATAATTCCCAATTGTCAGCACCTATCAGCAATGAAAATATCCGCTCGGGATATTTTTGTTTCAGTTTATTCAAGGTGTTCCAAGTGTAGGACGGACGAGGCAAATTAAACTCAAAATCTGACGCTTTAATGTTTTGATTATCTTTGATGGCAAGTTGGGCTAAATGCAATCTCATATTTTCATCAATCAACCCTTCTTGTTTTTTTAGTGGATTATGGGGTGAAACCATTAGCCAAACTTCATCCGTTACGCCCTCGTTGAGTAACTGTTGAGCTAAATTGATGTGTCCTTTATGAATTGGATTAAACGAGCCGCCAAAAATTGTTGTTCGTATCATGTTTAAGTTGATAGATACAAAAATAGGGTCAGATATTATTCATTCAAAAATGCTGTCACCACCTTCAAGGCTTCGGCCTGGGCAGTAGCCAAGTCGTCGTTGACAATCACGACGTCGAATTTATCGGAGAACGAGAGTTCAAATTCTGCACGCGCAATGCGATCGTTAATAACCTCGGGGGTGTCGGTTGCGCGACTTATCAGGCGTTCACGCAGCACTTCGATTGAAGGTGGCTGAATGAAGATGCTAAGGGCTTTGTCGCCATAGTGTTTTTTAATGTTCTGGCCACCTAAAACATCTACATCGCAAACCACGTTTTCGCCATTGGCCAACTGTTTGTCTACTTGGCTTTTAAGGGTTCCATAGAATCTGTCTTTGTAAACTTCTTCGTATTCTAAGAAATCGTTGGCGGCTATATGCTGTTTGAATTCTTCAGGTGTTAAGAAAAAATATTCTACACCATTTTGTTCTTGTCCACGCGGTGGACGGCTTGTTGCTGAAACTGAGAAATGCAGATTGAGACCTTGCTCCATCAAGTAGTTTATAATGGTACTTTTACCACTGCCACTGGGTGCTGAAAATATGAGTAATCTCATTGTTGTGTACAGATATGATTGAATGTGTTGGCTTTTTTTACTTATTAGAAAGGCGTGGGATTACATGACATTCAATACCTGCTCCTTTATCTGCTCCAGTTCGTCCTTCATCTTAACCACAATGTTTTGCATTTCTGCTTGATTACTCTTTGAACCGGTAGTATTGATTTCGCGTCCCATTTCTTGCGCAATGAAACCAAGTTTCTTTCCTTGTCCGTGGCCATTGTTCATTGTTTCACGGAAATAGTTGAGGTGGTTGCTTAAGCGTTGTTTTTCTTCGCTTATATCCAGCTTTTCAATATAGTAAATAAGCTCTTGCTCTAATCTGTTTTTGTCGTAGTCAATGCCAGATAATTCTGCTAATCTGTCTTCGAGCCGTTGACGAATTTTTTCTACACGAGCCGATTCATAGGGTTCGATTTCACCAAGTAGCTTTTCGATGTTGTCAACTTTTTCATTGAACTTAATCATCAATGCAGCACCTTCCTGCTTTCTGAAATCTTGCAGTTGGGCAACAGCTTGGCTGATAGCTTGCTTTGCAACCGACCATTCTTCATCGGTCAGAACTTCAACGCTTGAATTTTGTGTGGTATCTGGCAGGCGAACGATAATATCCCAAACATTTGAGGGGGCAGGTATGTGCTGTTCTTCGCAAATAGTTTGAATCTGCGACATATAATTTGCCACTACATTCGGATTGATTACTGCATTTGTTGCGGTTTCATCTTTTTCAACCCATAAGTTGAAATCCACTTTTCCTCGCTCTAAATGCTGGGCAATGTATTGCCTGATTTCCATTTCTTTTTCGCGATATAAGGGTGCAATACGTACGCTTAAATCAAGACTCTTACTATTGAGGGATTTTATTTCAGCATGAATTTTCTTTCCACAAAAATCGGTGTTGGCTTTACCATAGCCAGTCATTGAGAGTATCATATCGTATGTTTTTTAAATTGACAACAAAGATAATGTAAATGGGGGACAATGGGAAACAAAACCTCATTTATTTTAAAAAACCATTCATGAAATGGCTTGAAATGAGGGTTACTTTGGCATTTTAATAAAATATAAGTGGCATTTTAAGGATAGTAGCATACAAAATGGCAGATGGTCTGCTTTTTTTCTGTATTTTTGCACCAATATATATCAACAAACCTCATTCATTCTGATTATGAAAAGAGTTAATCCATTTCGGGGTCTCGGTGTAGCACTTGTTACTCCTTTTACAAAGGATGGAGAAGTAGATTACCCTCGTTTAGAAAATCTGATAGAAAGTCAAATTAAGTCTGGTGTTGACTTTATCTGTGCACTTGGTACGACTGCAGAAACGCCCTGCTTGAGCAAGGAGGAAAAGGACAAAATCATTTCCGTAGTAAAAAGGATAATAAATAAACGTGTTCCATTGTTGTTAGGAGCAGGCGGAAACTGTACTGCCGATGTTATTAACTATTTGCATGCTGTATCGCTTGAAGGCATTGATGGTGTATTGATCGTTACACCCTATTATAACAAACCTTCGCAAGAAGGATTGTACCGTCATTTTAAAGCTATAGCTGAATCTTGTCCCTTACCTATCGTTCTTTACAATGTTCCAGGGCGAACGGGGGTTAATTTGACGGCTCAAACTACATTGCGTATAGCGGCAGAGTGTGATAATGTGGTTGCCATTAAAGAGGCTTCTGGTCAAATCACACAAATAGATACGATTATTGAGGAAGCTCCTCAAGGTTTTGAAGTACTGAGTGGTGATGATGCGATTACCTTGGAGTTACTTTCGATAGGTGCTGTTGGGGTGATTTCGGTTGTCGGAAATGCTTATCCTGCCGAATTTGGCCAAATGGTACATCATGCCTTGAAGGGTAACTATGCTGACGCATTAGCTATTCATCGCCGATTTGCTAAAGCTTACCATAATCTGACGGTTGATGGAAATCCTTCTGGCATAAAGGCTTTGCTGTCTCTCCAAAATAAATGTGAAAACATGCTTCGTTTGCCTTTAGTGCCTGTTTCGCAACAGACGCATGAGGCTTTAAAAGGTATTGTAGATTCTTTAAAATAGTACTATCATATTCCTGCTATGCATTGTTATTGCATACTGTTGGTAAGTAGTCGTCCCTTAAAAAGCCCATTTTTGCGAGATA
>FR901649.1 GCA_000437675.1 Prevotella sp. CAG:891 | reverse complement strand
CTCGGGCAAGCAAACAAAAAACGAGTTTTTTCTTTGCTTACCACTCGGCTTGCACTAACTTTGCATAAAAATAAAGAAATAAGAGATGTCCCGCAACATAGCCATTATATTAGCAGGTGGAGTAGGCAACAGAACCGGACTGAAACAGCCGAAGCAATTTCTGGAATTTGCCGGTAAAACAGTTCTGGAACACAGTATCGCGGCTTTCGAACAACATGAAGACATTCATGAAATAGCCGTGGTTACGAATGCCAACTTCATCGAACAAACACAACAACTGCTGCAAAAGAATCATTGGAAAAAGGTAAAGAAAATATTACCTGGCGGTAAAGAACGCTCCGACTCAAGTTTGGCGGCCATTCGTGCCTACGAAAACGAGTCGGGGGTAAACCTCGTGTTCCATGATGCAGCACGCCCGCTGGTGTCGGCACGCATTATCGACCATGTTTGCCAAGCACTTGTCAACCATAAGGCGGTGGGTGTGGGTATCGGCATGGAGGCGGTCGACACACTGATGGAAGTGACCGACGGACAACTGACCCAAATGCCCAGCCGCAAGCACCTGCAGCGTATGCAAACGCCGCAGGCTTTTCGTATCGATGTAATTGTGGAGGCTTACCGAAAGGCAATGGCCGATCCGGACTTTCAGGCTACCGACGACTGTGGCGTGGTGAAACGCTATATGCCCGAAGTGCCCATTAGCATTGTCGAGGGCGATGCACGCAATATCAAACTGACCTATGCTGCCGACCTGCCCAAAATTGAACGCTACTATCACGAAGCACAGGCTGAGGCTACAAAGGGCAACACACCGTGCAGCCAGGAGCAAATCAATACACGCAACAATGCCACGGTCAACGGACGCGAACGCTACCTCAATGCTTACAACAAGGAAAATCTGCGCGAAATGCAGTTGGCCGAACTCGACATTCTGCGCCATGTAGCCCGCATTTGCGAACGCCACTGCATTCCCTACTGGTTAGACAGCGGCACACTGCTTGGGGCCGTGCGTCACGATGGCTTCATTCCGTGGGACGACGACATCGACATTTGCATGCCGTGCGAGGAATTACCGCGCTTCATCGAAGTGGCGCAACGCGAACTGCCCGAACACCTTTTTGTGCAGGCACCAGCCACCGACCCCGCCATGCGTCTGCCCATTTGCAAGGTGCGCAATCTCAACTCCCTACTGGTCGAAGGCGACGACAACTTTGCCATGAGCTATGCCAAGGGCCTTTATGTCGACATCTTCCCCATGCACGCCTGGCCCAGTTTGCCGTATAAGTTTTCGAAGCGTCTGGCACGTGGCTATTGCCGCGCCAATGCCATACTCCACACCCAGCACACCTACAGCTGGCGTTCGGTGGCCGAATTGTTCTATTTCGGAGCCAAGCGCGCCCTGTTCGGCACCGTGTGGAAAATTTGTACGCTGCTGACCGACAACAAGAAGTATTACTCCAACACCATCGACAACAGCGGCAATGGCAACCGCCACCTGCGCTCCACCATTTTCCCCCTCTCAACCATTGAGTTCGAGGGCGAACGCTTTGCGGCTCCCCGCGATGTCGATGCCTACCTGCGCGACCTATTTGGCGACTACATGAAGTTGCCTCCCGAAAATCAGCGCGGCGGTCATGCCAAATTCTTTGTCAGCCGGCTGATTGATTAGCCTTACACCATGTGCGGTAAGTGGGGGAGCTCCCTGCTGACTTCAAACTGTCCACCAATTCTTTCAAATTCAACACCTACTTATGCAAGCCATTATATTAGCTGCCGGCATGGGACGCCGACTGGGCGAATTTACCAAGAACAACACCAAATGTATGGTGCCCGTTAACGGCGTGAAACTCATTGACCGCATGCTCACGCAGCTCGCTGCGCTCCATTTACAGCGCGTGGTAATCGTGGTCGGCTACGAAGGACAGCGGTTGCGTAACTACATTGGCAACCGCTACGACGATGTGCTGCGCATTGAATACGTCAATAATCCCGTCTACGATAAAACCAACAACATCTATTCGCTGGCACTGGCCAAAGAGCAACTGCAGGAGGACGACACTCTGCTCATCGAAAGCGACTTGATTTTCGACGATAGCATGTTCCCCCTCATTCTCGATGACCCGCGCCCCAATCTGGCCCTCGTGGCCAAGTACGAAACGTGGATGGACGGCACCATGGTCTGCATCGACGACGATTGCAACATTGTGAACTTTGTGCCGAAAAAGGCTTTCAGCTATGCCGAAACCTACCGCTATTATAAAACGGTAAACATCTACAAGTTCAGCCGCGAATTTTCGCGTCATAAGTATGTGCCCTTTCTCGAAGCCTACACCAAGGCTGTGGGCAATAACGAGTACTACGAACAGGTGTTGCGCGTAATTACCCTGCTCGACAAAACCGACCTCAAGGCACTGCCCATCACCACCGAAAAGTGGTACGAAATCGACGATGTGCAGGACCTCGACATTGCTTCAGCCCTTTTTGCCGACCAGCCCGCCGAACGCAAAAAGCAGTATATGCGCCGTTACGGAGGTTATTGGCGTTTTCCCGGTATGCTCGATTTCTGCTACCTGGTCAATCCCTATTTCCCCTCAGAACGCATGCGCGACGAAATGCGTGCCAACTTCGACGTGCTGCTCACCGAATATCCCTCGGGCATGTATGTCAACAGCCTGTTGGCCGGCAAGTGCTTCAATGTGCAGCAACACTACATGGCTGTGGGCAACGGTGCCGCCGAACTCATTAAAAGTTTGATGGAAAAGGCCGAAGGCCGCTTAGGCGTGGTTTATCCCACTTTCGAGGAATACCCCAACCGCATCGCCAAGGAACGCATCGTAGCTTTCACTCCGCAAAACCGCGATTTAAGTTACACCGTGGCCGACTTGCAGCACTTCTTTGCCGACAAAGCCATCAGCACCCTGCTGCTCATCAACCCTGATAACCCCAGTGGCAACTTTATTTCGGCCCCCGATGTGCTGTTGCTCGCCGAATGGTGTCGCGAGCGAGGCATCACCCTGCTGCTCGACGAAAGTTTTGTGGATTTCAGCACCGACTGGCAAACCAGCAGTCTGCTCTCCGACGGCATTCTCGAAGCCTATCCCAACCTGATTGTCGTGAAAAGCATTTCGAAGAGTTTCGGCGTGCCCGGATTGCGCCTGGGCATCATGGCCTCGAGCAACGAAGCCCTGATTGCCGACATCAAGCGCGACGTGAGCATTTGGAACATCAATTCCTTTGCCGAATTCTTCATGCAGATTTATAATAAATACGACAAGGACTACAAGCGCGCCTGCGAAAAGTTTCAGGAGGAACGCGCTCGCTTTGCCAAGGCACTGTCGGCCGTGTCGTTCCTGCGCGTCATTCCCTCGCAGGCCAACTATTTCCTTTGCGAAATAACCAGCCGTTTCACTTCGGCCGAACTCACCGAACTGCTGTTGGTGCACCACAACATACTCATCAAGGACTGCGACACCAAAAACGGACTCAAAGGACGCAATATGGTGCGCATTGCCGTGAGAAACACCGACGACAACGACCGCCTGGTGCAGGTGTTGAAAACGATGGACGAAGCCTAAAACTGAAACCTGAACATGATGAATATATGTATTTGCGGCGGTGGCTCGCTGGGCCATGTTTGCGCCGGTGTGCTTGCCTCGCACCCTGGCGTGTCGGTGCGCATACACAGTCGTCAACCCGAACGCTGGGCCGACACCCTGCGCATTGCCGACCCTGCGGGTAAAACCTACGTCGGACGTTTGGCAACCGTCACAGCCGACTACGCACGAGCCGTGGCCGATTGTCAGATGGTATTTCTTTGTTTGCCCGGCTACGCCATAGCCCCCACGCTGCAGGCCCTTGCCCCCCATTTGCCCGCAGGTTGTTCCGTGGGTGCCATTGTGGGCAGTACAGGCTTCTTTTTCCACGCCCATCAGCTTTTACCAGCCGACACCCCCCTCTTTGCCTTTCAACGCACGCCCTTCATAGCCCGCACCGACAGCTACGGCCAAAGTGCCCTGCTTCTGGGCTACAAACCCGCTGTAGAACTGGCCGCCGAGCGTTTTCCTGATGCCGAGGCATTCCGTGCCCAAGTCGAACAGTTGTTTGTCACGCCCACACGCCTGCTCAACAACTTCTACGAAGCCAGCCTCACGAACAGCAACCCCATTCTGCACACCGGACGCCTTTATACCATGTGGGCCAACTGGGACGGAACCCCCTACGACCGCTGCACCCTGTTCTACAAGGAATGGACCGATGCCGCCTCCGACTGCATCATCCGCATGGACGAAGAGTTCATGTGCCTGCTCGACCATTTACCCGTCGATAAAAGTCGTATACCCACGTTGCTCACCTATTACGAAAGCCACGATGCCACGTCGCTCACCCGCAAAATAGCTTCGATTCCGGCATTTCAGCCCATCAAGGCCCCGATGAAGCAAACGGCTCAGGGCACATGGGTGCCCGACTTCGGTAGTCGTTACTTTACCGAAGACTTTCCCTGCGGACTCCATTTCATCCAGCAACTGGCAACCAGGCACGCGGTCGATACACCCCTGATTGATCAAGTGTTAGCCTGGGGACTTTCGAAAATTCAGTAGCTCCTCTTCCTCACACACCTACCTAATCCCTTTCCGACTATGAAACAGCCAGCTTTGACCGACGTTGCCGTTCTCATCCTCTTTTTCAACCGCCCCGACCACCTTGCGCGGTTGTTCGAAGCCATTCGCAAGGCACGCCCCTCGCGCCTGTTGCTTTATCAGGACGGGCCGCGCAATGCCAACGATGTGCCCCGCATGGAAGCCTGTCGGCAAATAGTCGAAAACATTGATTGGGAGTGTCAGGTGCACCGCAATTACCAAACCGTGAATCGCGGTTGCGACCCCTCGAACTACCTGTCGCATCAATGGGCCTTTTCGCTTTACGACAAATGTGTGGTGTTCGAGGACGACGACATACCCTCCGAAACCTTCCTCCCCTTTTGTAAGGAAATGCTCGACCGCTACGAACACGACGACCGCGTGGGCATGATTCAAGGTTTCAACCTCGAAGAACGCACCCCCGATGCCGGTGCTGAGGCCGACTACTTTTTCAGCACCAATTTCAGCATTTGGGGCTGGGCCTCGTGGCGCAGGGTGGTGCAGCAGTGGGACGAACATTACCATTGGCTCGACGACCCTACAGCCGTGCAGCGCATCGAAGCCCTCACCCACGAACGCCGCCTGCGCACCGACTTCCTGCCCATGAGTCGCGCCCACCGCGAAAGCGGAAAGGCATTTTACGAAACCATTTTCCATGCCCACCTGCTGCTGCATTCGCAGCTGGCCATTGTGCCCCGGGTCAACATGATAACCAATATTGGCGTGCAGGACGATTCGGTGCATTTTGCCGGTTCCGTGCGCACCCTTCCCTCCGGTTACCGTCGCATCTTCACCATGGGGCGCCACAACCTGAATTTCCCCTTGCAGCACCCCCCTTATGTGGTTGACCACGTGGCATATCGTCAGCGCGTTTACCGCATCATGGGCTGGCGACACCCCTGGATTAAGGCATGGCGCGGCATCGAAGAACTGCTGCTCAACCTGCGCTACGGACAATGGAAACGCATTACCGGTGCATTGGCCAACCGCTTCAACATACTGACGCGCGGCAAAACGTACAGGTAGTTGCAGGCAGTGCGCCCTGTTCGCAGCACATGAATTCCCGACCACAGGCATTTTTTTCAGACTTTGGCGCAAGGTGCTTTTACCGGCCGCTCGCACCGAAGTCTGATTTTTTGTGCCATGCTGATTTTTTGAAAATGATAACCCTTCATCAACTCCGTACAGGCTATCCCGGTAAAGTGATAGGCCGTCAGCTTAGTGCCACCGCGCAGCCCGGCACCCTAACCGCCCTGCTGGGCAGCAACGGATCGGGTAAAAGTACCCTGCTCCGCACCCTTGCCGCCTTGCAGCCCCCGCTGAACAGTTCACCCGACAGTTTGCTGCTTGCCGGAAAACCCGTGCAGCAGTATGCGCGCCACGAACTGGCCCGTATGCTCAGTGTGGTTCTCACCCACCGGCCCGATTCGGACGCACTCACCGTGGCCGAAGTCGTTGAAATGGGGCGCATACCCTATTTGTCAACGCTCAGTGCCTATCAGCGTCTGTGGCAAAAGTCCGTCGGGGCCGATGCCGCCGCCGTGCGGCAAGCCATGGAGCAAACCGCTACGCTGCCTTTCAGTCACCGCCCTTTGTCCACCTTGAGCGATGGCGAGCGGCAGCGCGTGTTCATAGCCAAAGCCCTGGCGCAAGGTACCCCCGTGATATTGCTCGACGAACCCACCGCCTTTCTTGATTTCCCCTCGAAAGTAGCCCTTATGCAGTTGCTGCAGCATTTGGCCCATCACGAGCAAAAAACCATTATATTAAGTACACACGACGTAGAACTTGCCCTTCAGTTTGCCGACCACCTTTGGCTGCTCGGCACCGAAGGCATTGTGCAAGGTGCACCGGCCACCCTCGCCGCCGACGGTAGCATAGCTCGCTTTTTTCAAACCGAAGGCCTGCAATTCGATGCTGCCACCCTTCGTTTCACCGTCAGTGTATAACTCTATAAAGCATAGATTTTTCACCCATGATTGTCTGTATTGCCGAAAAACCCAGTGTAGCCAACGACATAGCCCAGATACTGAAAGCCACCACCCGCCACGAAGGTTACTTCGAAGGCAATGGCTACCAGGTGACCTGGACCTTTGGCCACCTTTGCGAACTGAAATACCCCGAGGATTACACCCCGCTCTGGAAGCGTTGGAGCCTCGGGGCACTCCCCATGGTGCCTCCCCGTTTTGGCATTCGGCTCAAGAACGACCGTGGCGTACAAAAGCAGTTTGCCATTATTCAAAGCCTCATGGCCAAGGCCGACAAAATCATTAACTGCGGTGATGCCGGGCAGGAAGGCGAACTCATACAGCGCTGGGTGATGCAGAAAGCCGGCGCGCAATGTCCCGTTGAACGCTTGTGGATTTCGTCGCTTACGGAGGAAAGTATTCGCGAAGGCTTCAGCACCCTCCGGCCGCAATCTGACTATAAAAGCCTTTACGAAGCCGGACTTTGCCGTGCCATCGGCGACTGGCTGCTGGGCATGAATGCCACCCGCCTTTACACCCTGAAATACGGTGGACAGCGCGGACCGGGTTGTCCGCCACTGTCCATTGGTCGCGTGCAAACCCCCACATTGGCCCTCATCGTGCGCCGTCAGCACGAAATTGACCACTTTGTGCCCGAGCCCTATTGGGTGCTCACCACCGTTTATCGCGACACCACCTTCAACGCCGTCATGGCCGACCCCAATGCCGACGAAGAAGCCCCCGAAGCCGACGCTGCCACCGACAATGGCAAAAAAGCAACCAACGCTCCGGCTCGACGCGGATTTACCACCGAGGCTGAAGGACTGGCTGCCCTTGAACGCATTAAAAACGAGCCCTTCGAAGTGCTTTCGGTCGAAAAGAAAAACGGCACCGAAGCGCCTCCCCGTCTGTTCGACCTCACCTCCTTGCAGGTGGAGTGTAACCGCAAATTCTCCTATTCGGCCGACCAGACCCTCTCGCTCATACAGTCGCTCTACGAAAAAAAGGTGACTACTTATCCGCGTGTCGACACCACCTTCCTGTCTGACGACATTTACCCCAAGTGCGGTCCCATACTCAACGGCATCAGCGGTCAGTACGGCGAATTGCTCATGCCCCTGCGCGGTGCCAAACTCCTGAAGCGCAAAAAGGTGTTCGATTCGTCGAAGGTGACCGACCACCACGCTATCATTCCCACCGGCGTAGCTGCTCATAACCTTACCGACATGGAGCGCAATGTTTACGACCTCGTAGTCCGTCGTTTTATCTCCGTGTTCTATCCCGACTGCCGTTTTGCCACCACCACCGTGCAAGGTCAGGCAGCCGACGTGCCCTTCCGCGCCACCGGTCGCCTGATACTCGAACCCGGCTGGCGTGCCGTGCCTCCCTCGGCCGCTAAACTCTCGCAAATCGCCGACGACGATGAAAAGAAAGACGAAGCCGAACGCACCCTTCCCGATTTTGTGAAAGGCGAAAGCGGACCGCACCGTCCCGATTTGGCGCAAAAAACCACGCAGCCGCCTAAGCCCTACACCGAGGCCACCTTGCTGCGTGCCATGGAAACGGCCGGCCGCATGGTCGACGATGAAGAATTGCGCGATGCGCTCAAGGAAAACGGCATCGGCCGTCCGTCTACCCGAGCTGCCATTATCGAAACCCTGTTCAAGCGTCAGTACATCCGTCGTCAGCGCAAGAACATTGTGGCCACTCCCACCGGCATAGAACTCATTTCGCTCATCAAGGAAGAGTTGCTCAAAAGTGCCGAACTTACCGGTTTGTGGGAGCGCAAGTTGCGCCTCATTGAACAGCAGTCCTACAGTCCGGCTCAGTTTATTGACGAACTCAAAACGATGGTAGGCGACATTGTGTATCAGGTGTTGTCCGACAATTCCAATCGCCACGTCACCCAAGTAGCCCCCTCCTCGGGTTCCTCCTCTTCGTCCTCGGGTTCCTCATCAACCTCGGGTTCCTCTTCCTCGGGTTCCTCGTCAACCTCAGCTGCCAAATCCTCGTCTGCCGAAGGCAAACCAGCCAAGCCTCGCAAACGTATCATCCGTGCCGGCAGCATTTGTCCCGAATGCGGTCAAGGTAAAGTAATCAAAGGCAAAACCGCCTACGGTTGCTCCCGCTGGAAAGAAGGCTGCAACTGGCGCAAACCTTTTACGAAATAATCACAAAAAGCCCGCCGCTCGTACGCTGAGCAGCGGGCTTTTGGGTTGGTTCATCACAGAGTCAGACATTATAGTTTCATCAATGGTGTATGTGATTGTATCAGATAATGAAATAACTTCTCCATTAGACAGATGAATGATTTCATGTGAGTCATTAGGTTTTATAAACTTAACAATTGTTTCGTCATCAGAGGAGCAAGCACAGAATGTGAAGCTAAATACAAGACAAATACTTATTTATAGTCGTACATCCATATATTGTATTCGGTTAAGAATTTCCATATTCTATTATGATTTGAATCAGTATTCAAAGGTATTTCAATGTCTATTTTGTTTTTTTCTGAATCATAGCCAATGTATCTTATGCCAGTGGTCATAACGCAGCAATTTTCTTTTTTGTAATAGTTTAATAGAAATCTTGATGCTTCAGCCCCTGGGATATAGCCTAAAAAAGAATCTCCGATTTTGGGTGAAATAGTAATACTATCCGGTGGTATAGAAATGAATTTCGCATATACCTTGGTTGCCACATAATATGTTTTGTTGGCTTTTAAACCGTATTTTTCTATCCATTCTCCAAATTGAGCTTCTTCCCAATGATGAAAGTAGAAGGCATTATGACCTTTAACAGTATAGCGGCTGTCGACCTTATAGTTTATTTGTTCAACATCAGTTATGTCAAATTTGTGTTCCCAAGAAAAGAAAACATTATGGACAAACTTTGATTCTGTTTCGTAAAATTGTTTCTGTTGATGGACCAACACGGTATTTCCATCTTGCATGGTTACAGAACGGAACCATTCATCTTGAGTGCAACTTACCAGTAATAACAGTATGGTTATGAAGATGAAATACTTTGTATAGTAATCTATTTTTGTCATAGTAAAACAACGATGCTAATTTATTTCGATTTATCTTGAATGGCTGCAAGCATTTCGTGAGCGTCTTAGCAGTCCTGTATGTATTTTGCAAATATAGTGATATATTTTTTCAAAATCAAATTGAAAGAAGTGTAAATCAACATAAGGTTGTTAAAACAAGCGGTTTGTATGCTAAAAAACATGTTTTACACATAAAATAAAACATTTTGATTATAGATTGGCGTTTTTCTCTTTATTTTGTTTGTCAATCTGAAAAACTTTTCTTTATTTTGCAAATAATCAATAACGGCTTACAGGCTACCAGAGGTGGCTCTTTTAAGGATTGTTTCTTAGAGGCTACAGGAATAGCTGCTGGTTCTGCTGTCGTTGCTGGTTTGGCAGTAAAAACCGTATCAAAGGCTGTAGTTAAAGCTACTTTGAAAATGGTATCTAAAATTGGCACTCGGACTCTATCAGGGGTTGGTTTGGCATTGATAGCTGCTGAAATAACTTGGTGTATGTGGTAAATATGACATCTATATCTAAAAAAATATTCGACATATATTCCAGCACATTTTATCAATGTGTAGTAATCATTAGCTTGATTGTAATCTTTGGCTATATGATATGGGAAATATATACAGGCTCATTTTGTTATAAAAATGCATTAACCAACATATGCGCTTTAACAACGTGTCTAACGTACATTATAGGGAGGAATAATAAGTATAAATACATAATAATGTGGGTAGTACTTTTCTCTCAGATAATGTTAGCATTATGGATTGCAAAATAATTCATTGATTAAAAAATGCCGGAGCCACAGCCCCGGCATTTTTTATATTACTAAAATTTCCCATCCCCAATAAAGAGGGTGGGAAATTTTAGTAATTTAATTTTTTCGTAATCTAGAGATACCAATCAGTTGATTTGCAATGGAGAATTAGAAAACTATGATAGATACGCTGCACCGCTATCGCAATAGGTTTAGTTCGTTTTATTGATGCCTAAAAAATAACCTCCGGCAGAAGTTGTGTCTCTGTCGGAGGCTATTGTATTTTACAAAGTGTATGTTCTATGTAAAGAATTTATATTAGAACATCTTTTCGGGGTAAACGCCTTCTTCGCCGAGTTTCTGGAATTTTTCGACAACGCCCGGACGGTCTTCGGGATAGGTTACGCCGAACCACTTAGAGGTGGTGTCGAGTACTTCGCAGGTAGCGGTTCCGTCGTGGATGAGTTTGTCGACCATCAAGGGGATGAAGAATTCGCTCTTGAGGTTCTCCATGTTCTTGGGGTCAGAGAGGAAGGTCTTGAAATATTCTTCGCTGTGTGCGAAGTAGTCGGGGGTGAAGCCCCAGAAGTTCATTGAAACGGGGGTGGTGTCGGGGATAGCTACCCATTCGCCATTGTCGTCCATGTACTTCACTACGCCGTCGAAACGCTGAATCTTGGTGCGTTCAACAACTGAGGTGAGGTGGTGGTTGGCATCGTTTTCGCAAACACCACGGCTAACCGTACCGCTTTCGCTGAGGGTGTTGCCTACGCGGAAGCCTACCATGGCGTAACGGCCGGTAGAGCCTTCGGGCAGTTCGCTCAGCCACTTACCCATTACGCGGAATGCGTCGCGATCGTAGAAGTCGTCGCAGTTGAGTACGGCAAAAGGTTCCTTAATCACGTCTTTACCCATCATTACGGCGTGGTTCGTACCCCAAGGTTTCGTACGATCTGCCGGGCAGGTGAAGCCTTCGGGAAGGGCATCGAGGCTCTGGAATACGAGTTCGCAGGGAATGTGACCTTCGTATTTCGACAAAACGATGCGACGGAAGTCTTCTTCGAAATCCTTGCGGATAACGAATACCAATTTACCGAAACCGGCATTGATGGCGTCGTAAATGGAGTAGTCCATAATCGTTTCACCGTGGGGGCCCAGCTCGTCGAGCTGCTTCAAACCGCCGTAGCGGCTGCCCATACCTGCTGCCAAGAGGAAGAGTGTAGGTTTCATATCTGTTTGTATGTTTAGGAAGTTAGATGTTTGCAAGTGTATCTGCGATAGCCGAAACTTTTTGTACCTGATAATTTACTGAGGTGCAGCCTGACTTCGCACAAGCAAAGTTACTATAAATGGTTGGAATAATCAACGTTTTTTACGATTGATTTAGCAGAATCGGGTCATATTGTATTTCGTTTTGGAAATAGGTGTTTACAATTATGGGTCTGTGTAGTTGACAGGTATGGCTAAACTGCATGGGTTTTGTGCAGTTTAGCAAAGAAATTGCATGAAATCTGTGCAGAATTTGCTAAAAACTGCATGAGTTTTGTGCAGATTGAGAAAAGCAGAGGTACACAGCCATGGATTGTGGAAATGCTTGGGCATAAAGTGTGGGCAGATGTGCTGGATTTTTACGTTTTGGTAATTGATTGGGGACAAAATGTTATATCCCTATTTCATTTTTTTTCTGTGTGTGGAAAACGTGTCGGAATGCCGATAAATAAAGGGCTGAATGCGCTTTTGAGGGTGTGGAAAACTTTTGAGGTGCGATATTAGGGAGCAAAAAAAATTGGATTTCTGAGGGTTGAGGTTGTATCTTTGCATCCGCGAAGTCAGGCTGCACCTCAGCATAGCTTTTGAGA
>FR901648.1 GCA_000437675.1 Prevotella sp. CAG:891 | reverse complement strand
AGTTCCGAGCTTGTTCGAATTAGTTCCGAGCTTGTTTCAACAATCTCGGAATTGCTGATAATCAGCGTTTTCAGAAGAAACTCAAAATCAGAGTATCGCCTACGGGCTTCACGCTGCAATGAACACAGAAATGGACTTTAAGTATTTAACTTTATTAGGATTCTTATTAAAATCGGGACGAACGTAACAAACACGGAAGGAAGTTGAAGCCCAACTGATAGCTCACCCAACAGATGCGAAACTGCTCACTTATTATGCCATACGATATGGGAACGTAATGCGTGAAAGGGAGACAATGTGGTTTTTCACTTGAATATTACGCATACTTACAAAAAAATCTGCATCCCGCTTTTTCAAACGGAATGCAGATTTGTATTTTAAATAACTGCGCACTAAAACTTGCAGTTATTCTGTCGGTGATTTACGCTACTGAATTAGAAAGTAGCTTTCTGAGAGTAAACCTTGCCGTCAGCCTTCACGGTGATTACGAATACACCCTTGCCGAAAGTAGGCAGAGAGGCTTCGCCTTCAACAGTGGCGCTGCTAACGAGCTTGCCATCGAGGCTGTAAACTGCGGCTTCGGCCTTATTGGCCTTTACAACGAAAGCACCATCAGCCACACTGATTTGTGCAGCGTCTGCACCTACTTCTTCGATAGCTGAAGGAGTTGAAGTGGTGCTGGGAGCAGCCTGACGACCGGTTACAACAATACCCGTCTTGTTATCGATCAACATGGCAACCACCTTGAGGTTCTTTCTATCCTTCACCGTAGCGGGGATGTTTACCTTAGCCTTCACTTCAATCGGAGTGTTCTTGGTAGCAGCAGGCAGGTTGTCGGGATGTTGGCCATCGGCGTTGGTTACACCGCGAGATACGTGATCGTACGTGGGTTCTGACCAGTAGTTACCATTTTTATCCTTCTTACCGTCTTTCAACACTTCAATCAAATAGGGATCGCCTTCGGCCATGGCTTCAATAATCTGATCGCGAGTATAGCCGGGATTCACTTCCATATTCTGGTCAACCATGCCAGGCAGATAAGTGAGCTGTCGTACACCCGTAATGCCATCTTCGGTCAGTGCATAAACCATGCTATAGTCGCCAGCCTTCACGTCGAAGTCGAAATTGAGGGTGGTCGTTACGTCGATGGTCTTCACCAGTTTGTTAGCAGGAGCAGCGCCTACTTTAATCGTCATGTCAGCCTCACAAACGTCTGAAGTTGCAATTTTTTCAGCCGTAGGCACAGCGTCGAAGTAGGGGTTACCCTGATATTGGCGGTTAATGAGCGCAGTGGGGAATTGAATAATACCCATCTTGGCATATTCTGCATCGTGCATGGGGTCCTGCAGCTGCTGATTCATGTGGCTGTGAGCGGCAATCAGTACCACTTCGTCGCCGTAAGTGTCGTGCAAACGCTTCATACCGGCAGCACCGTAGGGGCAGTAGCCACAACCTACGCTGGTAAACTCTTCGACAACGGGGGTACGCTTGTAACCCTTTTCCATCATTACGACGTTGTAGGCCAATTCGTTATCTTTGTTGTCGGCATACTCATCGGCTACGGTGTTAACCTTCGTGATGGTGAATTTACCTTCTTTGGCACCTGCGGCCTTACCCACAGCAGCTTGCAGGTTGAAAGTACCTACGCTATAGAAAGGCATGGGTTTTTCGAATTCGAACTTGTTCGTCTTGGTTTCACCATCGCATTCGAACTGGTATTCAAATGAAGATATGGGATCCAAGCCCATGTTGGTCATGCTCACCTGTACGTCGCCACCCTTACCGGCTACGTTAGCGCGAACTACACCGCTGCTAACAGCCATCATATCGTTGTCCTTGATGGTAGAGTTACCCTGCGTCTTAACCACAATGTGCGAAGCCATAATAACCCTATTTGCGCCATCAATCGACCATCCGGCATCAGCAATTGACTGACCCAACTGCAATCCTCCGTTAACAAAACCGAAGAAGCTAAAGCCATAGCCCTGCTGAGTGTTGTCAAGGTAACCCACTGCGTTCAACATGGCAGGATTCGACACCTGTTCGGCAAACCAGCCAATCATCAACATTTTTTCTTCGCCGGTAATTTCGTAATCGCAAGGAATTTGGTTAACATTTATCTTTTTTCCCTGAATGGTCTTGATGTTGTTGAGTGTTTCAGACTCCCAAACCACAGCCACTTGGCCTTTAACAGGGTCTGCTTCAAGAATTACCACGTGAACATTGCGGTAGCTACCTTCGGCAGCAACAAACTGAATTTCGCTGATGGTGTTACCCTTCAAGCGCGAAATCATATCCTGAAAATAAGTTTGATAGAAACCATAACCAGTGAGTCCGGGAACAGGTTTAAGTTCAAGTTGACCAGTATAACATTGGGTGGCCTCGTCACCATTTACCTGGTAGCTGAGTTCCTTGTGCGAACGCTTGGCATCGTCAATGCGCAAATCGCGGTTGAGCGACAAGCTATGAAGTTGCTTCATACCCGAAGCATCAAATTGCAAAGCCTTGTTGGGCTGAAGAGCCTTGGCAGTAATTTGACGATGGCTGGGAACCATACGCTGGGCAGTCATCGACAAGGGAGAAACCTGAGCTGTAGCTGCAGTGGTCAACATACCGGCAGCAGCAAGTGTGAGTAAAAGTTTATTCATAACACAGTAGGTTTTAGTAAAACTTCTATTATATAATTGAGTATTTATGCTTGGAATATCAGACAAAATGAAAAGTGGCATGCCGCATTTGTGTTATTTTGGTTAGGTCAAGAAGCAAATGCATTGTGCCAAGTAATTTTGGTTGTCTGTTTGGCAAAGGTACTTACTATTTTCTATTATGCAAATAATTCAAGCATCTTTTTGTAAGAAATGTTCATTTTCTTTTAAATATGCGCATATTCAGCAGAAATGCAACGTTTTTTTGCTTTTCAAGACAAACCTGAAATTCATGCTGCGCACTACTCCGTGCAAAGCACTTCGCACACTTTGTCTTGAAAACGACGCCCCATCGACAAACGCGACACACCCTGATTCAGTATGCTGAAACACAGTGTGTGCCCATTGGGAGCTGTGCAATAACCTGCCAGCGAACTCACTCCTTCGACGCTACCCGTTTTGGCTCGCACATTGCCTGCAGCCTCGGTTTGTTGCATGCGGCGACGCAGTGTGCCGTCGGTACCGGCTATGGGCAACGAACGGAGTAGGGGGTCGTAGATGTCGGGGTTGCGATAGGCAAAAGCCAGCAACCGGCCGAGTAATTCGGCACTCAGGTAATTGTAGAGCGAAAGGCCCGAACCATCGGCAAACTGGTAATCGTCGGGATTCAGCCCCGTGGCTTCAACCACCGTATGAATGCGCCGAACGGCCTGTTTGCGTCCGGCACCGTCCTGTTTGCTTGCTGCAGCCAACTGATAGAACAGAGATTCGGCCATCGAATTGTCGCTGTCCTTCATCATGGGGTGCAGCACACCGTCGATGGGGTGCGAACGCCGACACACGCAGACCACGTCGGCCGGCACTTTCTCGAGTTTCGTAAATCCGTTCCACGCCAGTCCGCTGCTGTTAAGTGCCGTGGTCAGGCGGCTCACGAACTCGTCTTTGTTGCGGTAAAGCAAGGGGGTGAGGGGCACTTCATCATCGTCCCAACACCACCCCCATCCCCATTGTTTGCTGTCCTTCATGCTCACATCAAGGCGTACTGCGCCATCGATGCTTTTCACACCCAAACGCTTCAGCTGCTGCACCATGGCTTCGAGGTCGGAGGCATCGAACAGCGGGTCGTAGCCGCCACGAATCCACACCCGGGCCTTACCGCCGCCCAGTTCCTGCACATAGAGGTCGGTGCTGAACTGATAGTCGGCCCCTAAATGATAAAGGGCGGCCACGGCTGTCACAATTTTTTCGGTCGAAGCCGGACGCATCCGCTGTTTTTCGTTGTGGGCAAACAGGAGTTCGTTGTCGGTTAGGTCGTAAACATAAAGTGCCACTTGCGAATGGTCGAATAGTTCGTCATCGAGCAGCGAAGTGAGGCGTTTCTTCACCGAATAGCGTTGCACGGCCTCAACCTTTTCGATGCCGGGCTGCACAGCGTGGCTGTTTTTCAACAGTATGGGAGTGGCTGCGGACAAAAATGCCGTGGGCAAACAGCAAGTGAATAATATGGAAGCAAACAAACGTTTCATGATGGGATAAATAGGATGTGAGTATGAAGAAGAGAATGAGAATGCGGTCATTGGCATAATTCTGTCAGGCATTCTTCCGCGAAGTTAGCAACTTTTGCCCAAGTATGGCTGTCTTATGGGCAAAACGTAAGCGTTAAGGCTGTTTTTTAAGTAGGTGTTCAAAATTATTTTTACATTTGAA
>FR901647.1 GCA_000437675.1 Prevotella sp. CAG:891 | reverse complement strand
AGATTTAGGGGTTTTCAAATGCGAGTCTCTATAAATATGGTTAATTATTGGCGCGGTAACGTTGAAACCGCTACCTTTGTATAAAGTAGGATGCGGCTCGGCAATACCATCGCTCAAAAGCAAGCTTTTGGCTTAGTATTGCGCTCGCCTTTCACTACCTTTGTATAAAGTAGGATGCGGCTCGGCAAATACAAATGAAATCGAGCTTTCATTTGCCTCTGCACTCGCCTTTCACTACCTTGTAAAAGGTATAGCAGTGTACTGCGCTGGTAGTGCGTATAATCGTAGAACTAATCACCATGAAAAATAATCAAGTTATGAAAAATTACCGGATTGAAGCCTTGATACTTACGCTCGGCACAGCATTGGGCACCGCCCTGCTCGGATGGTTTATTTACTTAGGTATTGCCGCCTTTGCCAATAAGGACCGCTATGTGTCGGTGCGCGGACTGGCAGAACGCGAAGTGAAGGCCGACCACGTGATTTGGCCCATCGTTTACAAAACTACAGGCAACGACTTGCAGAAACTACACGCACATATCAACACCGTGGGGCGCGACATCAGTCAGTTCCTCACTTCGAATGGCATTGAAACGAAAGAAATCAGCCTGGGTGCTCCGCAAATTATTGACGTACACGCCGACCGCTATGCCGGTTCGGACGCTCGGCTGCGCGACCGCTACAATGTGACGTTTGTTGTAACTGTGGCCTCGAACAAAGTGGATGTGGTGCGCTCGCTCATCAGCCGCGTCGGCGAACTGCTGCAAAAGGGCATTGCCATTTCGGCCAACGAATATGGTACGAACGTGGAATACGAATTTCAGAGCCTGAACAAAATAAAACCCCAAATGATTGAAGAGGCTACGCGCAATGCCCGCGAAGCTGCTGATAAGTTTGCCAAGGATTCGGGTTCGGACCTGGGCAAAATTCGGCAGGCTACTCAGGGCGTGTTCTCGATTGAAGACCGCGACCAGTACTCGCCTTACATCAAGAATGTCAGGGTGGTAACTTCGGTGAGCTACTTCCTGGAAAGTTAAACCAGAGGATAACAAATACATCGGTAAATATATTGGGCATTTTTTCATGCCTGGGTACGGAAAGCTGTAATGTTACTTCGTTCGGAGGGAGCTTCGGCACATAAGACCTAATTTCATGCAATTATTTGGCAATATGGAAATAAAAGCCTAACTTTGCCCATAGAAATAGTCTTAAAGGTAATATTGAAAGGATTCCGGCTCTTACGAGTTGGGATTCTTTCGATTTTTAAGTAGGTGTTCAAAAAATAAAGGCCGTGTTTCGGATGCGTCCGAAGGGTCGGACAAGTGGTGGTGAAACCGCTTGTTCGTGAACGCTTGCTTGGTTGCCTTTCGGTTCGGCAGAACCACAGAACGAATAAATATAATACGAAATACATTATGGCTTACATGACTCAAGAGGGCTACGATAAAATGGTGGCCCAACTCCGACACATGGAATCGGTTGAACGTCCGGCGGCATCGGCAGCGATTGCCGAAGCGCGCGACAAAGGCGACCTTTCCGAAAATAGTGAATACGATGCGGCAAAAGAAGCACAGGCTATGCTCGAAATGAAAATCAATAACCTGAAAGCTACCATTGCCGAAGCTAAAATTATTGATACTACCAAACTGCGCGACGACATTGTGCAGATTCTTTCGACCGTTGAAATGAAAAACGTGAAGAATGGCATGGTGATGAAGTACACCATCGTGAGCGAAAGCGAGGCCAATCTGCGCGAAGGAAAAATTTCGTCGACCACACCCATTGCTCAAGGACTGCTCGGCAAAAAGGTGGGCGATGTGGTTGAAGTGAAAATTCCGCAGGGAATCATCAACCTCGAAATTCTCAAAATCAGTGTCGGAGCGTAAATAATAAACCCTTATTATGACTATATTCTCTCGCATTATTGCCGGCGAAATTCCTTCATACAAATGTGCCGAGAACGATAAGTTCTACGCTTTCCTCGACATCAATCCGCTGGCTAAGGGTCACACACTGGTGGTGCCCAAACACGAAGTAGACTACATTTTCGACCTCGACGATAACGAACTGGCCGAAATGACGGTATTTGCCAAGAAGGTGGCATTGGCCATTGGTAAGGCCTTTCCCTGCCGAAAGGTAGGTATGGCGGTGCTCGGACTTGAAGTGAACCATGCTCACATTCACCTGGTGCCCCTGCAGAACGAAGGCGACATGGACTTCCGCAAGGATAAACTGCAGCTTCCGGCTGAGGAAATGCAGCAGATTGCTGACCGTATTGCTGAAAAATTTGCTGAATAAATTGCTACTCCCTGTTGCAATGTTGAATCAGGGAAACAGAAATCAGATACAAAACACGGCGTGAATACATTTTTTTTGATGAAGAACATGCTGCGTACCACCTTGTGAAGGGGGTGCAGTCATATTCTGAGTCGGTCCGTGGAACCATACCCAACTCCTTTGAGTTGCCGGTATGGTTTTTTTTGCCGTGAAGCAAGTGTGTTAGTTCCTGAAATCAACTAAAAATGAGTGGGAAAAAATGCAGATAGCACACAATTTTAAAAAATGTGCATAGCAAAGGCAGATTTTTCCGATAAATGTTTGTCAGTATTAGGAATAAGCATTATTTTTGCACCTGAAAATCAATTCTGATTAAGAAACCATACATATTTAATATATAAAAGAAACTACTATGTCTGATATTGAAGCAAGAGTAAAAGCTATTATCGTTGACAAGCTGAGTGTTGGCGAAGATGAAGTAAAGAACGAAGCAAGCTTCGCTAACGACCTCGGTGCAGACTCACTCGACACCGTTGAGCTCATCATGGAGTTCGAAAAGGAATTTGGTATCTCAATTCCCGATGACAAGTCAGAGAAGATCGCTACCGTAGGTGACGCTATCGCTTACATCGAGGAGAACGTTGCCAAATAAGACAACAACGCCTAACAAGTGAAATTTAACTTGTCTACGACGATTAACTACACACACGTTTAACGTTTAACGTTCTGCGTCCGCGTTGCAGCCTACGGGTAGCGAGCATGGAGGCTGGACGTTAAACGTTATTGTGTTTTTCAGAAGCCTGCTGCCACACAGCGAATTCCGAACGGTAAAACGGCTCAGCCGCACGTTCGTTTTAGCAGATTAGTAAGTGGCCTGAAACCTGCTGCTCAGACAGCAGGGTGGGGCGGACACTGATTCCCGGCACGTACTAATCTGCTAAAGAGTGTGACGAAACCGCATGGGTGCCCCGCGCGAAGGCTGGGTGAACACCCACCACGAACCGGAACATGCCACAGCATGGTACGCAGCGTTTCCCCATTTTCTTTACCCCCTTAATACATATTTCCGAACCTTATGGAACTCAAAAGAGTAGTTGTTACGGGCCTTGGCGCCCTCACCCCCGTGGGCAATACCGTGCCCGAAACTTGGGAAAATATCAAAAACGGCGTTAGCGGTGCCGGACCTATCACACACTTCGACGCTTCGAAATTCAAAACGCAGTTTGCCTGCGAGGTGAAAAACTTCAAGGCTACCGACTTCATCGACCGTAAAGAGGCTCGCAAAATGGACCTTTACGAACAGTATGCACTCGTTGCTGCCATGGAGGCTATCAAGGACTGTGGATGGGATTTGGAAACGGTGAACAAAAACCGCATCGGTGTGATTCTGGGTGTAGGTATCGGTGGTATCCACACGTTCGAGGAAGAAGCTGGCTACTATGCTAAGAATGCAGAGAACGGACCGAAGTTCAACCCCTTCTTCATTCCGAAAATGATTGCCGACATCGCTTCGGGACAAATCTCTATCCAGTACGGTTTCCACGGACCCAACTACACGACGACTTCGGCTTGCGCTTCGTCGACCAACGCCATTGCCGATGCCTTTAACCTCATCCGTTTGGGTAAGGCCGATGCCATCGTAACGGGTGGTGCTGAGGCTGCTATCTGGCCTTGCGGTGTGGGCGGTTTCAACGCCATGCACGCCCTGTCAACGCGCAACGATGACCCGACCCGTGCTTCGCGCCCTTTCAGCGCAAGCCGCGACGGCTTTATCATGGGCGAAGGTGCCGGTATCCTGATTCTCGAAGAATTGGAACACGCTAAGGCTCGCGGTGCTAAGATTTACTGCGAAGTGGCTGGTGTGGGCATGTCGGCCGATGCACACCACATCACTGCATCGCACCCCGAAGGCTTGGGCGCAAACCTCGTTATGACTTCGGCTCTCGAAGATGCCGGCATGAAGCCCGAGGATATCGACTATATCAACGTACACGGTACTTCAACCCCCGTGGGCGACATCTCGGAAGTGAAGGCCATCACTCAGCTCTTCGGTGAACACGCTTACAAACTGAACATCAGCTCTACGAAGTCGATGACGGGTCACTTGCTCGGTGCTGCCGGCGGTGTCGAAGCGTTGATTTGCTGCTTGGCTGTGCAAAACGACATCGTGCCTCCTACCATCAACCATGCCGATGACGACTTGGATGAAAACATCGACTACAACCTGAACTTCACCTTCAACAAGGCTCAGGAACGCCCCATCCGTGCTGCTTTGAGCAACACGTTCGGTTTCGGCGGACACAATGCCTGCTGCATCTTGAAGAAGTACGTTGACTAATCGTTAAAGCGCAGCCCCTTTCTCTACTGTCAGAACTCCAGCTTTATCTGCACTTGCCCCAGGAACGCTTGTGGCAACTGCTTGTTTGCACCGGAGTGGTTTGACGGGAAAGGGGTTGCGCGCTTTTTTTAAGTAGGCTTCGACTTCGAACCTCTTATTCCCAAACAAAGACTGACACTACCCAAGGTGTGGCGCAAAGACCGCGACAACGTCTATTTTTTTTACCCCCGATTGTCCGACTGCAACAAAAACACACCTGTTTACTATCTGACGCATGATATTGAACCTATTGGACCGCATGAAACTCCCGTTCCGTAAAAACAAGGAGTTTCTTTCGGCACTCTACGATATATTGGGCTTTTATCCGCACGACATTGAGGTTTATCGCGTTGCCTTTTCACACAAATCGCTCTCGTTTCGGCGCGATTTCAACCCCAAAGAACGCAAGGGGAAGGAACGCCGTAACCGCAACAATGACAACCCGACGAAGCCCCTCAACAACGAACGCCTGGAGTATTTGGGCGACGCGGTGCTCGAAACGGTGGTGAGCGACATTCTTTTCCGCCATTATCCCACCAAACGCGAGGGATTCCTGACTTCAACCCGCTCGAAAATTGTGCAACGTGAATCGCTGAACAAACTGGCCACCGAAATGGGGCTGGAACGCCTCATTCAGGCTGCACAAGGCACGCGCATGTCGCACACAAACATTGGTGGCAATGCCTTCGAAGCACTGATGGGTGCCATTTACCTGGACCGCGGATTCCGCTTTTGCCATTGGTTTATTGCCAACCGCGTAATCGGCCATTACATCGACCTCGACAACGTGGCACAGAAGGAGGTGAACTTTAAGAGCAAACTCCTGGAGTGGAGCCAGAAAAACCGCATCAACATCAACTTTAAGGATGTGGCCTGCGAAGGCGAAGGAAAGGGATTCAAAACCGTCATTACGATTGAAGGAATCGTGGCCGGACGCGGTGCCGGACGCTCCAAAAAAGAGAGCCAGCAGGATGCTTCGAAGGAAGCACTCACCCGCATGCGACGCGATGCCAAAATGTACGACAGCTTGTTCCGCGCCAAGGAAAAACGTACGGCTATGGAGGCCGAAGAATCGTTTGCATTGCCCAAAATTGACGTGATTGAACAAAGCCTGACGCAAACCACGAACGAAAAATCGCCGAAAAAAGCACCGAAACAGGAAGTGGTGCTTGAGAAAAAGCCCGCTAACTATGCGGCCATCGATTCGGATGCAGCCTATGATGCGGCCTACGACGAAAATGCCGACTTCGAGGTCATTGATACGCCGCCCGTTGAACACGAACTGACCCCTGAGGACTATCTGTCCAGGGGATTGCCGCTGCCACCGCTTGAAAACGAGCTGGAGGAACAGCCCGTGGAACGACCGAAAAAACGGAAGCAGCGCACGCCGAAAACAGTGAACGATGCTGTGAAGGACTTTGCGAAAAAAGGTGCGGAAAACGAATCGGTTGCCCATGTTCAGGCTGAAAACCCGGTGGCTGATACCAACGAGGTGACACCAGCCGAACCAACGGCGGTGAAGGAAAAGAAAAACCGACGCAAAAATCGCAAATCAGAGGCAGCTGAAGGCAGCGAACTGAACCATACGGCCGAAGTGACGGAGGTTTCTTCGAACGAGGAGCAGTCTGCCACACCGCTTGCTGATGCTGCAGATGCTCATTCGGCAGAACCGGCTGTGATGACCGAAGATGAACGCGAAATGCGTGAACTTGAGGAGGAAATCAAGGCTGAGGAAAGCCGTCGTTTGGCGTTCGAGGCCAAACAGGCCGCTCAAAAGGCACGCTACGAGGCAGAAAAAGCCCGCCGCGCTGAAAGGAAGGCTATGCGCGAGGCGGCTCAGGAACCTTTGCAAACGGCTACGGCTGTGCTTATCAGCGAACCCGAAACGGCTGAAAAGCCTGTGGCTGAACCTACGGAGCCCGAAGTGCCGGATGCCAAGGCCGAAAAACCTAAGGGATTCATCGTGGTGAAGGACCTTGAACCCGTTGAACCAACGGAGGAAAAGCCCGAGGAAACTGAAATGCCCTCTGTGAACAATACTTGTGAACCGGAGGCCAGCGTAGAACTCGACTTTGACTCAGCCGTTCAATCAGTGCATGCAGAAAGTGCTGCTCCCGCCCTTGACGCAGTTGACGCAGAGGCCAGCGTAGAACTCGACTTGGACTCAGCCGTTCAATCAGTGCATGCAGAAATCGCTGCTCCCGCCCTTGACGCAGTTGAAACGGACGAAGCAGACGAAGCGGAGGAAGCAGACGAAGCGGATGCCATTGAGGAAAAACAGGCACAAGCCGCAGCTTTTAGCGACGAAACACCTCTGCCCCAAATGCGCCATTTGACGCTCGACGATTTTGTGTTTGGCATGGAACACTTGGAGCAACCCCAGATCAGCGAATCGGAAGCCGAAGACGAGTGGGGCGATAGCGAGGAAAAGGCCAAAGAACAGGCCCGACGCAAACGAAACAAGTCGCGCCGTTCGCGTGGCAATATAAACAAAAACGGCCAAGCTACCCCGACCGATGAGGTGAACGCCAAAGACACCCCACAGCACGAACAGCAGCCGAAACCGCAAAAGCCTAAGTCGCAAAATGCCGACCAAAACCGTGCTGCAAAATCGGCCAATGCCGAAGCCATGCAGTCGGCAGAGGTAAAAGCCGACCCAGCCGACGAGGCACAACCTGTGTCGAAACGCAAACGTCGCCGTCGCCGTCCGCGCAAAAAAAATACCGGCGACGCACCGGCTGAATCTGCTGCCCAATAACCAGCCCAATCACGAGCCAGGGCAGCCCCCGTAGCAGCCCGGTCATTTGCAAACAGTAACCCGAAGAATTATGCACCCTTTAGCCGATTTTAAGTACTGTCCGCAGTGCGGAAATGCCCATTTCCGCGAAAACGATGCCTACAGCAAACGCTGTATGCAGTGCGGCTTTGTGTATTATGCCAATGCAGCCGCAGCAACCGTAGCCATTATTCTCAACGAACAAGGCGAGTTGCTCTGCGTGGTGCGCGACCGTCAGCCGGCCAAAGGAACGCTCGATTTGCCGGGTGGCTTTGTCGACCCCGGAGAAAGCATCACCCAAGGGTTGGTGCGCGAGGTGCAGGAAGAAGTAGGAGCCGAAGTAGTGGCCTATGAATTTCTGTTTTCCTTTCCCAACACCTATCCCTTCTGTGGTCATGTGGTTCACACGTCCGATGCCTTTTTCCTGTGTCGCGTAGCCAGTTTGCAAAGCATTTCCGCCCGCGACGATGCCACCAACGCCCAATGGATACCCCTTTCCGAAGTCGACCCCACACGCTTCGGCTTGGCCTCCATTCGCCAGGGCGTCGAACGCTTTCTGGCCATGCAGCAAGGCGGCGGTTACTAAAGCCCGTGACACGCTCCCTGTTCTGATTTTTGTTTTTCGACAGCGAGTTGCAAAAATCAAACAGCATATTCAAACAGATACAAAAAACGCACCTTCAGCAGGACAAAAACCCTGCGGAAGGTGCGTTTTTTTTGTGAGAATAATTAAATTTGCGTGCATGAATAATCCCCTAAACCTTATTCAAAGTGTATGGCGCTTTTATCGCGACGGATTTCGCGCCATGACCTGGGGGCGCACGCTATGGATTTTGATACTCATCAAGCTGTTTGTGATGTTTGCCATATTGCGACTGTTCTTTTTTCAGCCCCAGTTAGGCGGCCTCACCGACGAACAGAAAAGCGAAACCGTAGGAGCCGAACTGCTGCGTTAATCAGGCCGTTCGCTTGCCCGTAAATCCCCCATTTCTCGAACCCCTTAAATCCTTATTTTCAGTATGCAGTTACTCAGCATTCTCGATCCCGCAACCATCGACTGGTCGCGCGCGCAGTTTGCGCTCACAGCCTGCTATCACTGGCTGTTTGTGCCCCTTACGTTGGGGTTGGCCCTCATTATGGGCATCATGGAAACCCTTTACTATGTGAAGGGAGATGAATTTTGGAAACGTACCGCCCAGTTCTGGATGAAACTCTTCGGCATTAACTTTGCCGTAGGCGTAGCCACCGGCTTGATTCTTGAATTCGAGTTCGGAACCAACTGGAGCAACTATTCCTGGTTCGTGGGCGACATCTTCGGTGCCCCCCTTGCCATTGAAGGCATCCTCGCCTTCTTCATGGAAGCCACCTTTATTGCCGTCATGTTCTTTGGCTGGCAAAAAGTAAGTCGCGGTTTCCACCTCGCTTCAACCTGGCTCACCGGCATCGGTGCCACCATTTCAGCCTGGTGGATTCTGGTGGCCAACGCCTGGATGCAGCACCCCGTCGGCATGGAGTTCAACCCCGTGACCGTGCGCAACGAAATGGTCGATTTCATGGCCGTAGCCTTTTCGCCCACAGCCGTAGTCAAGTTCTTCCATACCGTGTCGAGCGGTTGGATGACCGGAGCCGTATTTGTGGTCGGCGTAAGCTGCTGGTTCCTGCTCAAAAAACGCAATCAGCGCATGGCCCTTGCCTCGATTAAGGTGGCCAGCATTACCGGCCTTTTCGCTACCCTCGTCGTAATGGGAACCGGCGACAAGAGCGGTGTGAACATTGCCCGCGAACAGCCCATGAAACTCGCAGCAGCCGAAGGTTTGCACGAAGGCGGACAGCGCGCCCCCTTCTCCATTGTGCCCGGTATTGAAGTGCCCGGTGTACTCTCTGTACTCGCTACACACGACATCGACGGCTATGTGCCCGGCATTGACAACCTGCTCAACGGCTACACCCACCCCGACGGCACCGTACACCCCTCGGCCGACGAAAAAATAGCCCGTGGACGCAAGGCGATTGCCGCCTTTGCCGACTTCCGCGCCCATCACCAGTCGAACCCCGAACAAGCCGCCAAGGCACGCGCCGAACTTGAGGAACACATGCCCTATTTCGGCTACGGCTATTTGAAGTCGAAGGAAGAACTCGTGCCCCCCGTACCCATGGTCTACTGGAGTTTCCGCCTCATGGTAGGGCTCGGCAGTTTCCTCTTCCTCTTCCTCATCGTGGCCTGGTGGATGCAGCACCGCGGCACCCTCGAACGCACTCGCTGGATGCACTGGCTGGGCATAGCCGCCGTGCCCATGGTTTATGTAGCCGGACAAGCCGGATGGATTGTAGCCGAAGTAGGCCGTCAGCCCTGGGCCATTCAGGACCTGCTCCCCGTTGGAGCTGCCGTGTCGCAGTTGTCGCCCACCAGCGTCATGACCACCTTCTTCCTCTTCCTCATCATCTTTACCGTGCTCCTTGTGGCCGAAGTGCGCATTATGACTCGCGCCATCAGCAAACACGAAGCCTAACATTCCCCCAACCCCTATTCACCGAAATTACATGATAACCTATACATTCCTTCAGCAATACTGGTGGTTCTTAGTGTCGTTATTGGGCGGTCTGCTCGTGTTCCTCATGTTTGTTCAGGGCGCCAATAACCTGATATTCCAAGTGGGACGCGACGAAACCGAACGTACCATGATTGTCAATTCCACCGGACGTAAGTGGGAGTTTACCTTTACCACCCTCGTCACCTTTGGCGGAGCCTTTTTCGCCTCCTTCCCCCTGTTCTACAGCACCAGCTTCGGCGGTGCCTACTGGGTGTGGATGCTGCTGCTCGTCAGTTTTGTGCTGCAAGCCGTGGCCTACGAATTTCAGTCGAAAAGCGGCAATGTGCTCGGTCGCACCGCGTATCGCGCTTTCCTCGTGTTCAACGGATTTGTCGGCCCCTTCGTGTTGGGAGCCGCTGTCGGCACCTTCTTCACCGGTGCCGAATTTGTGGTGAACCGCGAAGCCATGTCCTCGGCCGATGTGCAAAGTTTTTCGCCTGTTATCAGCACCTGGGCCAATGCCTGGCACGGCCTTGAAGCCCTTGGCAACGTGTGGAACCTCGTATTAGGTCTTGCCGTCTTTTTCCTTTCGCGCATACTCGGCAGTCTGTATCTCATCAACAATATCAACGACGACAGCCTGCGCCAGCGTTTGCGCCGCATGATCATGGTCGACACCGTGCCCTTCCTCCTCCTTTTCCTCGCCTTTGTCGGCTATCTGCTCACCGCCACCGGTTTGACCTACGACCCCGCCACCAGCCAGTTTGCCCCCGAAAGCGGCAAATACCTGCATAACCTGCTGGCCCTGCCCTGGGTATTGGCGCTGTTCCTGCTCGGCGTAGTGTTAGTGCTCACCGGCATTGTCCGCACCCTGCTGTCGGCCACCCATGTGCGCGGCATTTGGTTTACCGGTGCAGGCACCGTGTTCACCGTGTTGGCCCTGCTGCTTTGCGCCGGTCTGAACCACACGGCCTACTATCCCTCGCTTGCCGACCCCCAGTCATCGCTCTGTTTGGCCAATAGCTGCTCCAGCGAATTTACGCTCAGCACCATGGCCGCCGTCAGCCTGATTATCCCCTTTGTACTGGCCTACATTGTGTATGCGTGGCGTGCCATCGACCTCACCTGCATTACGCGCAACGAAATGCAGGGAAAGGGCCACAAGTACTAATCCGTGCAGCTTTTTCTCTTTGAAGGAAATGATATAAAAAATCCCCGACAGTTCGCATTGGAACTGTCGGGG
>FR901646.1 GCA_000437675.1 Prevotella sp. CAG:891 | reverse complement strand
AACGCTGTCCGCATTCAAATCAGTGTAGCTATTATCACATACTGTCTTGTAGCTATTGTCCAACACGATATGCAATTGAAACGCTCAACTTATGAAGTTTTGCAGATTCTAAGCATCTCTCTAACGGACAAAACGAACTTACGTGACCTGTTCGATAAGACTGATTTCAACGATATCAAGGAACTCGATTATCCCCTTTTTGAAGGACTATTTGATTAATTTTTTAACTCGTCCATTTTTATTGGACACTAATGCAGCTTTTTTACAAAATAAAGGAGATGAAAAGAACTGTATATGAATTGGGGAAGGAACACTGCATATGGATGTTAATGCTTGAACTCAGTTTCCTATAGAAACGACACGAATGTGTGTAAGAAGTAGAAATTTGACATTTTGGTTGATAATTGTATAAATTTACTCATATATTTAGGTTTTCTAAAAAAAGTATATACATTTGCACATCAATAAACCTTATTCATTTACCCTTAAATACGATTACTTTGAAACGACAAATGAAAAGAATTGCTGCTTTTACCCTATATTGCTTGCTTATATTTCCGAATATAGCGCAAGCTGACAATGTCATTGAATTTGACGACTTGCTGTATGCACCCGATGATTCGCTCCGTTCAAAGCAATTAAGCGGAGTGGAGGTAATGGGCGAACGCGAATGGATAGAAAACGGAATAATCAACTGCATTCCGACGAAGGCAGAAAAAAGGCTGTCGAACAGCCCGGCTTCGCTGATTAAGACCATGCACCTTACTTACCTGAAAGAAAAGGATGGAGGGATTGTCAACCTGATGGGCGAAGTTGTGCCCGTTTTCATCAATGGGAAAAGGGCAAGCCAAATAGACTTGGAAACCTTTTGGCCGAAGGAGGTAAAGCGGGTGCAGTATCTGGAGCATCCTGCCGCCCCACGCTACGAGGGAGCGAGTGCTGTTGTCAATTTCATCATGCCCGAATACAAGGTGGGCGGCGTGACGCGGGTGAATTTGTTTCAGCGGTTTCCGAACAATGGCTATTACACGGCTGCATCGAAATTGGTGCGTAATAATTGGACTTACGGCCTTATGGTGCGGGGCAATTACGAACGCGACCACCTGACTTCGCAAACGGGAAAAACGGAATACCGCGATTTCTTTTACAAAAATCAGAAATACGAAACGCTGACCAGAACCGAAAACCGGCACAGCTACAGCCGCGAAAACGGGGTACAAACGGCATGGAATGCAAGGTACGTTACTGACAAAACAACCATTTCGCACGACTTGTCGTTTGGCTGGAATGAAAATCCGGGCAGTGGTTCATTGAGTCAGGACGTGTGGTCGGAAAATCTGTTCGATGCTTCGCACGCAACAGAGCGCCACACCGCCAAAAGCTTGTCACCGCAAATCTACGGACTTTATTATTTCAAATTTTCAGACAAATGGTTTTTGTCGAACTCTTGGAAATATGCCTACGCTGAAAATACTACATCGGCTTTCAGCCAAATTGGTAAGAATACTCCGATTCTGAACGGAACAAACGAAAAGGTAAATTCGCTAAAAATCGTAGTGATGCCCAGTTTCATTCCTTCAAAAAAATGGTTTTTCCAACTTTACACAACGGCCTCGCTCGATTGGTTTTCAACCTGCTACACAGGCTCGGCCAACCTCAGACAGAAACAAGCCAGACAGGACGTAACGGCAAGTTTCAAGATGGGATGGTATCCGAATGACGACTTTGGCTTGACGCTTGAACCGGGCATGGCTGCTTCGTTTTGGAAAATTGGTCAGGAAAAACAGCATACCGTAATCCCTACGATGAATGCTTCGGCAAGCTGGAGTCCTTCGAAAAAGGTGTACCTGCGGGGGCGTTTGGGCTTGTATATGCGTCCGGCCTCGCCAAGCGAATCGAATCCGGTACTGCTGCAAAACTCAGAACTGATGTGGTCGTTGGGTAATCCGAATCTTAAAAATCTGACTTCCTGGGACACCTACATCTACTCTTCCTATCTGGCCACGAAATGGCTTTCGCTATCTTATGGATTGGGCTACGTAAAGACCAAGAACGAAATCATCACCACTTACAGACCGGCATCATTTGAACAGGGTGGTTTGGTAAAAGAACTCGTCAATCCGCTGCATTCCGAAGACAGAGTAATGGCAAACATCAGCATCGACGGTTCGTTCTTCAACGACAACTTGTCGGTCAGCATCTCGCCCGAATGGTCGTTTGTTCATGTTCAAGGAGCACGTTACGACAAGTTTCATCACGTCACTTTTTCGGGAAGTATCGACTATAAGTTGAAGGATGTGGAAATGGGTATTTCGTACAAAGGCCCCTACAAGGATGTTGATGAATCGGGTATGAGAAAAACCTGGAGACAGGGTGCATGGGGCGCTTCAATAACCTATGGCAACGGAAACCTGTATCTCTCGTTTCAAGCCGAGAACATCTTTAGCAAGCGGAACAAGCGTTGGGAACAGTTTACCTCGCCTTACTATTCGTCGCGTTTCGACTTCCGCGAAAAAGGGCGTGCCTTTACAGTAAACCTTACCTATACCTTTGGCTATGGCAAAAAGGTGGATCGTTCGATTGACATTTCCGGCCCTTCGGATGCCAAAACCAGTGTGTTGCATGGTGAGTAGGTTTTGTTATGGAAAATCATAAATAGATGTTTGGTGGTTGATGAAGGGGCCTTTTGAACTATAATTTTGATAAAAGCAATTTTTCGAGAATAGCCGGATCGAAGCCTTTTTGGAAAATTGTTGAGTTGAAGAGAGGACAGTTATTTCTTTTAAAAAAACTCCGGAACGCCTCAATTGGGTGCTCCGGAGTTTTTCATTTTGGGGAGAAATGATTTTTCAACATATACTCATTGATCAGCAGCTATTTGCTTCTTTTCGCCAACAATTTCCAAGTCTTGTCGCGAACGCGGTCCAACATCACTGATGCCACAAAAATCAGTAGAATGCTGCCCGCCACCGTCAGCACGAAAAGCACCGTTCCGAATTTGTTGTCCAAATAGAGAATCCATTCAAAGTATTTCGGTCTCACAAACATTTGTTGGTGCGTAAGGTAAGCCGCCAGACTTCCCGCACCCAGCCAGTTTATCAGGCGGCTGCTGAAGTTGAGTCGGCTGAAATACAGAATCAGGCAAACCGCATTCAGTATCACGAACGGGTTGGTGTAAGCCGTCATTACCGAAGTAATGTTGATGATTGAAGTAGAGCAGGGGGAGTATATCGGTTTGAGCCAAAAGTACAGCCAATAAATCAGACTGAGGGTAAAGGTGTTTATCGCAAAGGTTCCCAAAAACCGACAGCGGTGGAGGTGTTGCAACCGGGCTGCTCCGTACAGACGCAGGTAACGGCCCAGTAAGTAAAGGCCGCAAAAGCTCACAGCCGAAAAACCACGGTCCAAATCCTCAAACAGAAACGAGGCAGGAATGCTCAACCCAAAAAATACCAGGAGAAAATGCCGTTGCTCCGCTTCGCCCTGTTGTTCGGTAAAACTGTTTAGCACGGGGCTTAGCAGGTACATAACCAGGTAAGAGTTGATAAACCAATAACCCAATACCGATTGCGCAATTTGTAGTGGGCTACCCGGCAAACCGCCGGACCATAGGCTGATGCCGACAGTAATAGTCAAACTGATAAAGGCCACTTGATACAGTAGTTTCCACACATTCTGCATTTTGAAGTGTGTGCCGAACCATCCGGTAATGAGTACAAACACATCGACGCAGCAAAGACAAGCTTGATTTGTTAAAATAATGCCTAACCACGAATCGGGTGCAGCTTGCACCAACTTCGGGCTAGGGTAGTGCATCGTTTCAAACGTGGCATGGAGTAACAAAACCATGAGCATGGCCACGATTCGCAGCAGCTCCATATTCGATTTCCGCATAAGTCGACAACCTTATATATATATAATAGATGTATAAGTAGGAGTCCGGACTGCGGTCCGAACTCCGTACATTACCAAAAACAGACTACAATATTCGCAAAAAAACGCGAACCCGCCAAGCTTTTTCCTAACCATTCTTAGCTCCGTTCTCGTTCTTCTCCCGATATCACTTGTCGAAAATCTAGCCAAAAATGCGATTCAACCGATAATATTATTGGGAACTTGTGTAAAATTTAAATTGGCCTAAGTGAGTCTATACCATACCTTGCTGCTGCCATCTTTGGGGTGTTCTACTTATATTTCGAAGTCTGCATTTTGGGGTATGACTTTGTTTAAACGCATAGCCAATTTTAAAGAGTTTACTTTCCCTTTACAGGTATCAAAGTAAATCCAGCCTTGGTTTTTAGGAGGATCTGCTCCCAAGGTTGTAAAAGCATATTCTTCGCTCATTTCTCCGCTGCGTACAGCCGCAATTTGCCCAAGACCGTATGAAAACACATCAGCTGCTAACAATTCATCAGTCTCAGTGTCGTAAACAATAAAGGCTCCTTCATCATAATCGCCATCCTTGTTGATAGCAATTTCTTCAAATGCATCTGCTAAGCGATTAGCCATTGGTTTACTCTTTAATTCGTATTCTTCTATATTTTCGCTTAGAGCAGAATTATCATTGCTACAACTCAGCCAGCAAATAGAGGACGGAATTAGGAAACTGGCTAAAATGAATAATTTTTTCATAATGCGCGATTTTTTTTGAGGTTCATGAAAATTGTTGACGTTCCCATAATATTATCGGTTTGTTTACATTGCAAAACTAAAGAGTTTGTTTTACATATGCAATAAAAACAATATTCTTTTCTGCTAATAGAAAGAAAAATAACAGTTATTATATTAAAAGGTTATCATGAAGGCGTAATTCATGGAAATTAGTTCCTTTTTTTCTAAAGTTATTGGGTTTGTGATGTATAGGAATTGTACGTTTTTTTTGCTCGAAAGTTGCTTCTGGATGCATATTTTGAACTCAATCCTTCTACAAAACATGTTCTTCGGCATAAAACGCGAATTTTCTTGTTTTTTCATTTGGTTCGAATCGTGCAAAATTCGTAGTTTTGCCCCCAATGAGTGCAACGCGCGCCCATATACCCGAAAAAAAATGAAAAATTTTTTCTGACGCTTAATC
>FR901645.1 GCA_000437675.1 Prevotella sp. CAG:891 | reverse complement strand
AGCGGCAATGAAACCGATACGCCAGCCGGTCATGGCGTAGGCCTTAGACACGCCGTTGATGACAACGGTACGTTCCTTCATGCCTTCGCAAGCAGCAATTGAAGCGTGGTGGCCTACGTAGTTGATGTGCTCGTAAATTTCGTCGCTCAACACGATAACCTGTTCGTGACGACGGAGTACGGCTGCCAAACCTTCAAGTTCTTCAGCACTGTAAACCGAACCGGTGGGGTTGCTGGGTGAGCAAAGGATGATAGCCTTGGTACGGGGAGTAATGGCAGCTTCGAGCTGTTCGGGGGTGATTTTGAAATCTTGCTCAATACCAGCCTCAACAATTACGGGCTTACCGTCGGCCATGAGTACCATTTGAGGGTAGCTTACCCAATAAGGAGCGGGAATGATTACCTCTTCGCCGGGAGATACAAGAGCCATGATGGCATTGCAAACGCTTTGCTTGGCACCGTTTGAGCAGACAATCTGATCGGCGGTGTAGTCGAGTGCATTTTCGCGCTTGAGTTTTTCAACAATGGCGTTGCGCAATGCGGGATAACCGGGAACGGGTGAATAACGTGAGAAGTTATCGTCGACGGCCTTTTTGGCGGCTTCCTTAATGTGGTCGGGGGTGTTGAAGTCGGGCTCGCCTACTGAAAGGTTGATAATGTCGATGCCCTGTGCCTTGAGTTCTGCACTTTTCTGCGACATGGCGAGGGTGGCTGAAGGAGCCAAACGGTTTACGAGTGTTGATAACATATTGTAATTTTTGTATTGGTGTTTGCTGTCAAAGGAATGTGGTAAATCATCGGTTACTGCGGAATGCGCGTAAGCCCAAAAGGGATTGATGCAAGAGGTTATGATACCTAAAAAGGGAAGTACGTTGGAAGCACGAATGCTTGCGCGTACTTCCCTTTTTTCTTAATCCTATTTCTTAAACCGCAGCGAACTGCTGTTTGTTTGGATTACTGAAACAGCAGGTTACTTCCGGTCGCCGAAGATTCGGAGCATATAAAGGAAGAGGTTGATGAAATCAAGATAAAGCGAAAGGCTGCAGAGAAGAGCAATCTTCAGCAAATTGCTTTCGCCGGTATGCTGAAACTCGGTGAGCAGCACTTTCATTTTCTGCGTGTCGTAGGCAGTGAGGCCGCTGAACACGATTACACCGATAAAGGTGGTGGCCCAGCCTAAAACGCTGCTGGCAAGGAAGATATTGACAATCGTGGCAATAATCAACCCGATGAGCATCATGTAAAGAAAACGACCTACGGTGCTGAGGTCGCGCTTGGTAAACAAGCCAAAGAGCGACATGGCGCCAAAGGTGCCGGCTGTTACGAAAAAGGCGTTTGCGATGCTTTCCATGCTGTAGGCAAGGAAAATGGTGGAAAGCGTGACGCCGTTGACAATGGAATAAGCGGCGAAAAGCAAACCTGCCACGGGAAACGACATCTTCATGATGCGTGCAGAAAGCACCATGACAAGCGCAAATTCGGCTATTATCAAACCATAAAAAAGAATGGAGTTGGTAACAATGGCATAAAGCAATGCTTCGTTGTTGGCTACATAAAATGCAGTGAGGCCGGTCATGGCCAATGCCATCGTCATCCAAATGTAGACCTTAGACATGAGCGCGGGGAACGCAGTGCGAGTACGTTCTTCGGCCTGGGGGTCGTAGCTATAGATGTTTCTTTCCATATTCAAGTGGATTAAAGTTCAATTAAAGATGCAGTTTGTGCCCCATGCGTTCCTTCTTGGTTTTGAGGTAGCGCTCGTTGTACTGATTGGGCTTTACTTCGATGGGCACATTTTCAACAATTTCAAGGCCGTAGGCTTCGAGGCCGACACGCTTGATGGGGTTGTTGGTGAGTAAACGCATTTTGCTTACGCCGAGCAAGCCAAGGATTTGTGCGCCTACGCCGTAGTCGCGTTCATCGGGGTCGTAACCCAAGTGAACATTGGCATCGACAGTGTCGTAGCCTTCTTCCTGCAATTTATAGGCGGCAATCTTGGCCATCAAGCCGATGCCGCGACCTTCCTGATTGAGATAAAGAATAACACCCTTTCCTTCTTCTTCGATCATGCGCATGGCTTTGTGAAGCTGTTCGCCACAATCGCAGCGTTCTGAACCGAAGATGTCGCCGGTGACACACGAAGAGTGTACGCGCACCATAACGGGTTCGCCTTCTTTCCACTCGCCTTTGATAAGGGCTACGTGTTCGAGGCGGTTGCTTTTCTGACGGAAGGGAATGAGGCGGAAATGACCATATTCCGTGGGCATGTCTACTTCTTCGCCTTGTTCAACGAGGCATTCGTGCTGCAAACGATAGGCGATGAGGTCCTTGATGCTGATGATGTGCAGTTTTTCGCGTTCGGCCAATTCCATCAACTGGGGCAAACGGGCCATGGTTCCGTCGGGATTGAGTATTTCAATCAAGCAGGCTGCGGGCTGCATTCCGGCTAAACGGGCCAAGTCGATGGAGGCTTCGGTATGTCCGGCACGGGCCAAAACACCGCGGTCCTGTGCATAAAGGGGGTTGATGTGACCGGGACGACCAAAGCTTTCGGGGCGCATATTGGGATCGGCCAAGGCGCGAATGGTGGCAGCGCGGTCGTGAGTGCTCACACCCGTGGTGCAACCTTCGAGCAAGTCGACCGTTACGGTGAACGGAGTACCGAGCATACTAGTGTTGTCCTGCACCTGACGCTCGAGTTTGAGTTCATTGCATCGTTCGATGGTAATGGGGGCGCAAAGCACACCGCGGCCATTGCGCAACATATAGTTCACATGTTCGGGCGTTACGAGTTCTGCGGCCATGATGAGGTCGCCTTCGTTTTCGCGGTCTTCATCGTCCACCACGATTACGAATTTGCCTTCTTTAAAGTCTTGAATAGCCTCTTCGATGGAGGCAAGTCCGAATTCTGCCATGTTGTATAGTATTTCTTATTTTCTATTGTAGAGGGGGAGTTTTTACTTTGTGGGCTGCACCAACTTGAACCTGACTTAATCACTTGGAAACGTCGGGGGCAGCAGCCGGCAATGTGAGCGTTCGCGGCCCGATGAGCTGATCGGCCTGTTCGGCTTGTTTGCGTCGTTGCTCGCTTTGCTGCACGGCTTTTTTGTATCGGTAACGTTGATAGCCGTTCCACGACACGAATGCCAACAGTACTGCCACAACAATTACTGCCAACCATTTCAACACGCGCCACTTCTTTTTGTGGTTTTGCTGAACGGCCAGGGCATCGGCTTCAGCACCGCTGGTTTCGGTGGCATCCTCGGTACCGGTGATTACTTGGTCGAGGCGGTTGCAGGTGCGCACAATGATGCGAAGGTCGCGGTAAAGCCGCAGACGGAAACGCCAAATTCTGAACCAAAGTACGCAACCTATGGGGAAGAACACACCGGCTGCCATGTTGTATTTGGCGTTATGGAATGGACTGGTGTGTGCCGTGACATACAGTATGGGGAACTCATTGAGCACGCCCAATATTTTGGTATTGCGACTGTTTGACAACTCTTCAATGAGCATTTCCATTTGGTGATTGATGGCTTCAACCTCGGCATCGGGCTGGTAATGGAAGAATGTTTTTCCATAATTCGGAGCGCGGCGCAGCTGTTTCTGCTCGTTGTAAGCCAAACATTCGCGGCGAAGTTCGTCAATAGACTGCGGTATGACATCCATGCGTGGTTCGTTGATGATGACTTCCTTGCGCATGAGGTGACGCTTGGTGCGGATGCCCAACAGACGACAGAACAGATTTTTGTATGCTTCGAGATTGAACACCACCGAGTCGAGATTGGCCTTATAGGTAATAAATACGCTGAACGGGGCAATTACGAAGGTGCTAATCCACATACCCACGACCATGTTGATAGAGCCTTCGCGGGCCATCTTCATGCTCGAGGTACTGATCATATACCAAATAATGAAAATGATTACGGAGATAACCGTCGGCATACCAAGACCGCCCTTACGAATGATGGCGCCAAGGGGGGCACCGACGAAGAAGAAGAGAATGCAGGCGAGCGAGAAGGTCATCTTTTGATGCCATTCGACCCAGTGGCGGCGAATGTAGTTATCGCCGTCGCCCGTGACCATTTGCTTCCACTCCAGGTCGGACTTCATGGACTTGATGCTGGCACGCGCCATCTGCCGTGCGCTCAACGCTTGGGTTGAAGGCATGGTTTCGACCAATTTGTCGAAATCAAGGGCTTGTTTGCCTTGTTTTTGAGCCATGCGGGCAATGTGAATGGAATCCTGCGGCAGCAAACGAGGCCTTTTGTAGTAGCTGGTTTGCAGTTGTTTGTAATACTGTTTACCCACCGAATCCAATTCATGTTCAACGGAGTCGACACTGTGCACAATCTGCTTCATGTTCTTTGCCTGCGGCATACCGCTCAGCATTTCTTTGTCCATGAGGTTGAAATTGCTGTCGAAGTCGATGAGCAGTTGTTTGTATTGAAAAGTTTCACGGTCGTAGGGTTGCTCGGCTCCATTGCTCATCATGGGGCTAGTGCCGGCTGTTTGCAGGGCCTGGAACTGTTCGCCACTCCACAAGTCGAGTTTCAGGTGCATTTTGTCGCTGGTCATTTCCAGTCGCGCCGAGTCGGCCAGCACAATTTGGGCTTTTTCAAATCCCTGGTCGGTTTTATAAATAATCACCTGATAGAGCATGCCTGTTTCGGCATTTTTCTGCTGTACGAACAGGTTGATATTTGGCACGCCATTATAGAACACGCCTTCGGGAATTTCGACGGCGGGCGACTGCTGCTTCATACTGAAGAGCAGGGTTTTGAGGTTTATCTGTGCCTCGGGCGAAGTTTTATTTTGAAAATAAAAGGAAATACAACCAACAATTACCGACACCACGGCCAGTGGGGCCATGACGCGGCGCAGCGAAACACCCGCTGCCTTCATTGCCAAAAGTTCAAAACTTTCGCCTAAATTACCGAAAGTAATGAGCGATGCCAACAGCACTGCCAGCGGAAGGGCCTGCGAAACCATGGTGATGCCCATGTACCAGAAGAATTTGGCCAGAATTTCCATTGACAGTCCTTTTCCGATGAGTTCGTCGACGTAACGCCAAGTGAACTGCATCATGAACACGAAAAGGCAGATAAAGAAGGCACCTACAAAGATGAGCAGGAACTTCTGCAGTATATAACGATCTAATTTTTTTATTCCAATCATTGCTTAATGCGCAACGGTTCGTCCCGCAACTAACGCCGGGGCTAAAACCATGTATCAAACGAGAGCAAAAATACAACTTTTTTTTCGTGTGTTGCGCTTCGGTGACATTCTTTTTACACAGAAGCAACTTTTCATAGGAATACGAAGCAAAAAAAACGAACGAATCAAGAATACTCGCCAACAAGTAGGTGTTCAAAATTATTTATATAATTCTATCGAAATATTTTTGAGCACCTACTTAACCTTTAGGAAAGTACGCAAATAATAACATCAAGAAAAAAGGCAGCTACAAATATGTTGTAACTGCCTTATCTTTCGTAGCGCGACCCAGGATTGAACTGGGGACCTCATGATTATGAATCATGCGCTCTAACCAGCTGAGCTATCGCGCCAATTTAAAGTGTGGAATGGAGAAAATTTCCATTTGCAAGTGAAAGGAATTCATCACCACCTCTGTGCAATATTATACGAAAGAGAGTTATCAAAAAGACAGTCACAAAAGCCTTTACAAC
>FR901644.1 GCA_000437675.1 Prevotella sp. CAG:891 | reverse complement strand
CGGAATATTTCCGTGCCATGGAGAGCCGTATAGCGCAGGAAATGGAAGTCGGGGTGCTGGACCAGCGACACACCGAACTGCTATCCCTCCTGCCTTCCTCGTTTACCACCTCCGAAGCGGTAGGTATCGGCAAACGGATTGGCCTTTCGGAATCCACCATCAAGCGTTTCCTGCGGGAAAGTGCCCGTGAATTCATCCGGAAAGAGGTTCATGGCCATTATTGCAAAATCTAAAAAGGTCAATGACATTTTGACCTTTTTGACACGATGACATTTTGAACTATATAAGCTGTTCACCCTCACCGGAGGTCTTCACCGTGCGTTCACCGTCGGTATCATAAGTAACTAATCAAAATTAAGCGACATGTTTAGGGAAGTTTATACGCAACCCCTTTCCGATATCCGCCAAAGCTCTGTTGGTGGTATAGAAAAGCATGTCAGTAGTTATATAATCTTGTGGTCTTATCCACTTTCCTTTAAGAATACGCCAAAGTGTTTCCGCAATATTCAATTGTGGCGAATATGGAGGCAAGAAAAAGAGAAAAAGACCTCTTTGCTCCCATATTGGGCGAAGTTCTTTGATCTTCTTGTGTCTATGCACGGAAGCATTGTCAAGGACAACAAAAGTGTCCATTTCCAAGTTGAACGAAAAATCATCAAGGAAACTGAGGACTTTATCTGCCGTCATCTTTTCGAATGTGGTGAATCCATTGTAACGGTTATCACGGTCTATCACATTCCAAAGATATTGAGTCGTTCCACCCTTTGGGAGGGGACATAAACATCCTCCCCTTGCAGTTGCCAACCGTAAGGGACATATCTTTCAGTACAAGTGTGGCTCTCATCAGCATAATAGAGCCTAATACGTCCTTCAGACGCTTGACTTTCAAGTTCTTGCAACTTCTCGACTTTGTATTCATAGAGTTGCGGCGAGGGTACTCCCCTTGGGCGTTTTCTTATTCGCTTATATCTTGCGCCAATGCTGATAAAAAACGTTTGAATGTTGAGTCGCTTGCCTTTTTGCCCGAGGCTTGCTCCCATGCCGCTCTTGCCTTGCTCACGCTCTGTCTGTCTTGCTCTATTGCACGACGCACAGTTTCCTCGTCCGAACAGTCCATGATAGGTTTTCGACCTCTGCCGGAACGGGTGTTCAATCCGTCGATTCCTTCGGACTTGAAACGTTTTACCCAAGCGTTTACGCTCACGTGGCTCATTTCCGTTTGCACGCCCGCTGCTGCAGAAGACAGTCCGTCTGCTTTCAGTAACACAGCACGACAACGCATGCGGAAGCAGTGCTTTTCGCCTAAGCGAAATCCTTTTTCGAGTGCGAGGCGTTCTGCCTCTGTCAACTTCAATACTTTTGGCTTTCCCATTGCATATAAAACGGGAAAAGACAATAAATATTTTATGTAAACTAATTTTGCTCACTTACTTAAGAATGGTACGCTTCATAATATCTGCTTTAAGTGTTATTTGAATCTTTTTTTATTATCTTTTGGTAATTCAATTTTTCGTAGCACCTTAAGACCGGTGGAAGTCGGACGTTTCTTACCTAACGACTTGGCATATTCATATAGAGCCGGTAGATTATTCCAGCCAGATTTTATGTCTTCAATGTATTGTGTAAGAGTTCCCAGAAATTTGAAATAGTATATCGATTTTGACGTGTTTACTTTATTGATAATCTCCTCCTCCCATGGTTTTAGAACATTTCCACGATGGTTCATGTTTCTGCATTGATATAGTTCTCTTAGCGTTGTGGTAAACGAGACATAATTTTCATAGTCAGAATATTTCATCATGGCTCCATAGCCAACAAAATACACAACCGACTTAATCTTGTCCATAGCATATAACGCCTGCAAAGCAGACATAGACTTATCTGTATATTGCACAAAGACTAAATCTGCTATAGTAAATTTACTGTCAGCACGATTGTCAATCGAAATTTTGGCATTTTCTCCAGTTTTTATGTATGCAGGGTATCCCCATAGCTTTTCAGCAATTTCATTGAGTTGTGGTAAATTGCAAATTCTGTTGGTTACAGACTCTATCTGCTGATACATGGCAAGACAGAAATCTCCAAATGAATCTTTCCGCCTGAAATACTCCATTCTACAGTAATCATCAATTAATGTGGGGATGATAGAACTCAGAGGAAAATTCAGGTAGAAATCCTCAGCTTGTTTATGAACAATCTTTTCTATACAATATTCGTATATCTGAGATAATCTATCGTCTGAAATGGACATATCCATTGGTATAGCGGTCATTCCTAACTTCTTTCGCAACTCAGCGCCAAACTCAGGATTCTGTTCTGTGAGCTGAATTATCTTATTTAATGTCGGTAGTAGTTTCTCGTCCATATCATAAACTTAGAAGTGAATCTAACTCCATGTTTAACTCGTCAATGTCCACAGGCTTTGGAGGGGGCACTGTGACTTTGTCGATGCGGTGTATCAGCCAAAACGGTTTATCTCGCCTGTCTCGACAAGACGAAATAGCTAACTCGGATTTATTTTGGTTTGTGCATAAATCACGGATACTTTTATGCATAGTAGCTAATATCTTTTTGCCATCTAATTCGAAATAAGCATATAGATGGGCAGGAATTGAACGTTCTATTCTCTGCTCTGGGTTATCTGCAGGAATCTCTTCCCAAGAGTAAGGCTTTGACATAGCAAATACAATGTTTGTCGCATTCTTTTTTTCAAAGTCCGGAACAGATATTGTTTCTACGTAAGAAATGCCAAAATCCGTCGTCTTTTGTGGTGATCTTGCATCTTCTGCCAAAGCTTGAAACTTTGCATAGAGATGCTACCACACAGAGTCTTCTTCTCCTTTTACCATCTTCAGATATTGAAGCTTGCCATCAAGGACGTTTATAAGGTCGGGATTTCCTTTCTTTACGTGACCTTTGTCAGCCTTATACTTCGGGAAAAATTTGGCAAATGCTACTCCATAGCCGTATTTCTCCCACATATAGAGTATATTGCGAATATCACGCACATAATCGCGTGTCACATTTATCTTGTCAGATACTATGATGCCTGTAACCTCTTGACGGGATCCTTTCTTCTGAAGGCGCGTTTTCTTATCATTAATAGTGAATTTCTGTTCTTCGATGATACGTCGCACTTCTTTACGAAACTCTCCGTTTTCCTGGTACACGTTATGCATAGAACTAAATGTGATGTCATCAGCATATCGGGTGTAGTTCAAACCAAAGCGTTTGGCAACACCTGCCAGTCTGCGGTCAAGGTTGTCACAAATCATGTTCGTGATAATGGGAGAGGTCGGTGCACCTTGCGGTAGTACGTAACGAGCGGTTTGACTACCACCTTCCGCCTGTACAACTTCTTTCATACAGCACATGCCTGCAATGATATTGGCAACTGGTAGCGGAAAATTGAAAGGAGCAAGCTGAAGTCGCTTCCAGACTCTTGCCTGTTCTATGCTTGGAAAGAAATCCTTCAAATCAAGATTGAACACATAGTTCATGCCTCTATGCTTTTTGGCATTATCAGCTATCGAACGTCCTTCAGCAAAGCCCATGGCATAAGTTGATGGCGTGTACATCGATTTCAGAATTTCGTTGATATAACTTAGAATGAGCTTAAAACTTCTATTACGTGGGGCTGTGATAATACGTTCTCCACCGGATTTCTTCTTAATTTTGAACTGGCGATAGCGATGAAACGAATTATTCGGATTACAGTAATAGTTTATGTGCTTTATGGAGAACGGATAAAACTTATCGCCAAATCCGGTCGCAATCATCTCGTCTTGCTTAATTTTGTTAAGCAAGTCAAGAAGATCTTCTTTGTCGGCCATAGCTGCGGCCATTTTTGCTATCTGTTCTCTTTCCATCTGTTCTTATAATATAATAAAGGTCTTGAGTATCAGTGAGCGGAGTTCATTTCTTTATGTAAATATACAACATAAAAATATACAATAAATACAATAAAACAATTGACAACATACAAGTTTTCAACGTTTACTCTATAACATTGTTTATCACCAGTACTAAGACAGGTGACATCCGACGAATACATCGGACGAGTTCAAATTTATGTCCACTCACCAATAACTCAAAGACCGCTTTGTTTTCTTTTACGATGCAAAGGTACTATACCTATACGAACGCTTTGTTCGTGATTTTATTGTATCTCGCATCTTTTCTAATCAATGTTCCAATAAGCGTCAGGGTCCCCATCGAAAACATCATCGATATCCTGGTCGCTCCAACCTTCTACATCTTGCGCATAACTACCATTGTTGTTTTCATATGTGCGCTCATCTTCTTCATAGTAATAATCGTCTTCCATATTTCATTAGTTTTGGATTTCTGATGCAAAGGTACGAGGCCTACACGAATTCTTTGTTCGTAATATTCGTGGAATTATATATTTCTTGCATTTTTGCGATCCTTTGCTGTACTTTATCAATGATACATTGAGGTGATAGTACCACTAAATTCTCTCCGTAAGAGGTAAGTTCACGAATAAGTTCATAGTTTTCCTTGCACTCTATAGAGAAGAAGGAACCATCATGCAACATTGGATATTGCATTCTATAGTTATTATCCACATCACCTCTGTAATATCGTTGAGAGTCATGAATAGGCTTGCTTATTACGTAATCTTTAGAAGCATCACTCACCCAAAACAGTATTTTCAATACTTCCTTGTCTGTATAATTGGTTACACCAACAATATCCTCAAATATCTCATTGATATCACCGTTGTATTCTACATATTTATGAGCAGGAAGTGGATTGACATTATTAATGCGCTCCAATCCAAAATTCAGAATTTTCCCTTCAGTTTCAGCTGCACAAATCAAGAACCATCTTCTATTATACTCCTTTAATAGGTATGGATGTACGTTGACGGTTAGTATCTCGTCGGGTGCGTTGAATTTGTGGTAATTCAACTCAACGACCTGCTGCTGTGATATAGCAGTAAATAGTTCTCCAATGAGGTTGGTGTTCTCCAATGGTTTTTTCGTAAAAGAGATAATCTTACATTCATTGTTACGTACTCCTAATCCAAGGCGCAATCCTTCAAGGGCATCAAGATTAGGTAACCCATCGAATTGTCCAAGCAACGACAACGCTTCACGAAGTAGGTATTCCTCGTCATTGGAAAGGTCTTTCTTAAATATAGAGAAGCCGGGGATTCTATATCGTAAGCATTGCTTAGAATATGACTTCTGTTTATCTACATTGTAGCCAGGCGCAGAATACCGTTCAATATCAACCATAAATGGTCCCTCATATTCCAAGTAATAGATATCCTTCTCTATGGTACGACGAACCACACCCTTTGTATCTGGGTACATGTCAGACAATCTCTTGCTAACTTCTTCTGTTAAATCGTCAAGCGAATAGTTGTGATACCGACTACTCAACAGTTCGTCCAGTATCTTATATCGTGTCATTGCGTTCTTATTTGCTGGCATAATTTTCAAGATGTAAGTTTCTTATTATTACAACGCCATCATTTCCAACCATCATAAGGCGTTTGTTGTCATTTGAAAAAGAGACAGAAGCAACAGAAGCTCGACGAGAGGTTTCTGATATGCCAGAATCGCCTAAATCAGAAAACTCTGTTAATGTGTTTTCTTGAGAAAGGATACTTCGTATATCAACGAGTGAAGAGGGCTGATGTCCCCAATTATCACGAACATTGCCATTTATATCGTATTTGGAGATATAACCTTGCTGAGATAAGGCAAAATACATTCCGTCAGGAGAGAATGTCAAAAAGTTATGACCTTCAATAATTCTATCTCTGTCGCACATATTGATGTATTCATCTTTATTTGTTGCAAAGAGCGTTTTGGGATTACTTGTGTAGGATGCTAATGCGTTAATTGCAGAAAAAGCTACATTCCAAACTGCCCTCGAAGTATCTTCATGGACAATAGTACTTTTTGCCTCTAAATCATAGACGAGAAAAAGGCCACCACTATTTCGATATCCTGCAATAGCTACATATTTGGAATCATAGGAGAAAGAAACATAATTGATATACATAAGAGGAGAGCCTAAATCAATTCTTGAATATTCAGAATCATCATCAGATTTTCTTATGATAGCAATTCCTCGCTCTCCATATAAGCGTCCCAAAAAATACTCTACACCAAAACTGTCTTTTGTATCTAACGCAGAATCAGCCCATTTATTTCCTGTCAAATCATCCTTAAATAGTTCTGGATATTTTTCATTCAAATACTCAAAGTGTTCAAGGATAAGTTGCCTACGGTTTTCGGTTATTATTTCCCATGCAGTTGAACCTCGTTTTTCATTCCAAGGGTACGTGTACTTTGCCCGCAATTCTATAAACTCCTCATTTGAAATTAACGTGTCCGTCTCTATTTCATAGTGTTCAATGTATTCCCTAAGGCGAGTATCTGCATATAGTGTCCCTTCAGGAGATACAAACTGAAAATTAGACATTTCTTTCGCTTCTATACGCTGCTTAGTAACAGGATTAACCAGTACCGGCTGTAGTGAAGTCGGGATAGCAAAGAGCGGGCGAATTCCGTTAATATGCTTTATATAAGACAGGTTGTCATATGTTTGAGAAAATCCCGTACCGATATCGAATGTGATAGCTTTATCTCCATCCTTGTGCATAATGCAATTTCCATCTTCACTTAGAAGCACATCATGGTATTCGGTCGAATCATAAACGTCCTCCATAACACATTTTGAAGTATACTTTACACCTTTTAGATTACATATACACACCTCGTCAGAATCAACAGACAAGCCCAGCTTTAGGCTTTCTGAGAGACTATTAGGGACTTCCAAGTCAGTCGTTTTAATTCTTCGACCTCCTGAAAAAATATAGTTCTCAGATGTTTTTATATACTTTCTGTTGTTATAGTTAATCTCACATTTCCACTTACCCAAATTAATTCCAGACATTGTTTGGCAGATTCCGTTTTCTTTGTCCTTTACGATACCAAATTCGTCAAAAAGTGAGAAGTCAAGATTGATTTCTCTTTTATCATCCCAATAGCCATTACTGCTCAGCTTATACAAGCAGGAATCATTATACATGTAGATATTGTTCCCGCAGGAGTATATTAAGCCTCCTTTATTGTACCCGCCTCCCTTGTATTTTTCACCTCTTACGTATGACTCTACACTATTGTAAAAACAGAAAGCATTTCCATATGAGGCAAAATTCCCTTTAGCTTGTTGGATAGAATTTTCTACACCGCTTTTTACACCGTACAATTTTGACGTAGATGTTCTTTTAATAGATTTACCACATTCCCTTTTAAGAGAAATAGTCTCTATTGAATAAAAAACATCCCACCCACAAGGATAAATGTAAACTTTATTGTATAGTGCAGACAATGTAAGTTCAGGTACTTCAACTGCAGAAAAATTAAACTCGGATATTTGCTTTTGGCGTTGCCATACATCAATTAGTTCTTTCTCATTAATTTCTGCAAGGTTTCCGTCTAATGTGATGGTTGTTTCCTCATCTTTATCAAGATTGCGTATGATTAGCTCATTCCTATTGTACAATTCGCGATAAGATACCGCAAGATTTGGTGCAACTACATTTACCAATGTACCACGTATAGTAATTTGATAGGTCGTAGAACCGTTGTATTCAGATAATGAGAATTTTTTAATTATGTTGCCATCATAAAATATGATGTTATCATTTTCATTATCTATAATATATCCATCAAATACATACTTGTCTATTGCGTTAGGCTCTGTTCCAAGAACGTAAATACACAATTCACTTTTGTTATCGGAATATTCCTCCCATACGACCACTCTTTTGTTAAATGTCACTATATCAGAAATACACAAAATAGGTCTTTCTTCAACAAGTGAGAATATAGTACGTTCTTTCTGTCCTTCATTCTCAAAAATCACAAAATCTTCATTGATTTCTGTGATCTTATCAGGTGAGATGGGTTCAACAAAAGACCTCTTAGTTTCGCGATTGTAGAAATAGGTCCTGTCATGCATTACAACAAAGCACCACGGACAATCATCGAAAATAAACGAAGTCTTGTATGTACTTCCACCAAACTTGTAACCATCTTCTATGTGGATATTTATCTCATCACTATCGTTAAATGAAATCACATAGTCACCTGGCTGGGCTATATTCAGTACGTGAGGTTCATTCGGTCTGACAATACCTGTTGCGATTGAACATTTATCACAAACACTTTTCTGATAAACAGAATATTCTTCTTCATGTCCTGTGACATAAACATTGAAATTAGTGTTGAGATAGCCTTTATGAGGATGAATTGTTGCTCCCATATGTATATCTTTAAGTTGGCATTTTAGATTTACGGTGCAAAGATATATATTAGAAACGAACACTATGTTCGTAATATTGTGTTTAATAGCATTATTTATTGGAAAAACATTGATTTTTTAATTTTATGGAGCTTTTTGCAAAAAAAGGTGCAGTTTAAAACTTCCGTGTTCCTAGAGTCAAATAATAGGTGATTCTGATATGGGATAAGAACAATGTCCATATCTTTGCAGTCATGGCAAAGAATTCATTAAGTATCAATACCGACTTTATCATTAGTTTCTTTCTTCCGGAAGGAATGATTGGTTTGAAGTAGTCAACATTAAGGAAGAGCTTAATAAAGGCACAGCTCAGGCTGACATTTTATACAACAGTGTGCTTCATATCTATCTTGACGAGCGTGACACTCGTAACGGAGAAGAAATGGGCTTGAAGCCAAATGGCTTTACCGAGCCTACTCTTATCAAGGACTATCCCATCCGCAACCGTAAGGTGCTCCTCCATGTTAGACGCAGACGTTACCTTGATGCAGATAACCGAAATGTCATTCTCAATCAGTATCCGCTCGCTTCCGATGGTACTAAATTATCCGTGGAATTTACTTCCTCCTCATTTGCGCAGAAACCCTTATCGCTTTACATACCCTTGCCCCGTAAATGTTAAACAGATTTCTTCTTTATAGGTGAATTTCTATTAAATAATTCTCCTTGCTTATCCCCTCCGCTTTCAAACGTTTGCCCCCCACTCAGCCTATTCTTCAAATTTGCTCCGCAATTGTCGAAATTAGTTCCGACCTTCTTCCAATTAGTTCCGAGCTATTTTCAATAAATGGGGAACTATTGATAATCAGTGTTTTCAAAAAAAAACAAAGTCTGTTTCACACACGCTCATTCCTCTCCGCAACGCATGCCGAAGCAATCCTATCTGTTTTATCTTTATTAATGCTTTTGTTAAAACCGCCGCAGGCGTAACAAACTTTGAACTAATTACCACAGAACCGCAAGGAGTAGGCAAAGTAGTTAAGGGAGGAATATGACTTCATCAAGTTTTTCCCTCATACCGCCTATGTAAGTAAAGCTTTTCTTTACCCATTGGCGGAATTAAATCAAGTAAATTTATACAATAATAACCCGTTGACCAATGTTGTCCTAAACGTTTTTCGATAAAAACAAAAAAAGGAAGTAAAGCTAAGGTAGAATG
>FR901643.1 GCA_000437675.1 Prevotella sp. CAG:891 | reverse complement strand
AATCTTCGTCAGAAAAGTTTAGACGACTTCATTATCTATTGTTCGGTAACCGGGCTGCATATACTACAGTAGTTCGTTTGATTTTGCATACTAAACGGACTGAAAAAGTATATCCCTATTTCACTTTTTTGCACGTCGGTTGAACGCGCCGGAAGGCCCGTGTTTAAAGGGGTTAATGAGCGTTTTTCGCGTTTTGAAAAAATCGAGGTGCGAGATTAAGTGGCGAAAAAATTTGGATTTCGGGGTGTTCATGTTGTATCTTTGCATCACAACAGCGGGCTGCACCTCAGCCTTGACGGATGAAAAAACAACAAATTCTTATGTATTCATTCAGCGTTCTTTGACATTTTGTGACAACAGAAAGTAGGACAGGAAGGCCTGTCTGAAACCTATGCCTACCGACATGGGAGATGGCATAGCATTACCTGACTATTTTGCGACAACGCGTCTGCTCATAGGCTGAAAACGGTTGGCTAATCTTCGAAGAACTTGAGCACAACTTTGCAACCGAAGTCGATGCTGTGGTCGGGCGCAAAGCCGATGAAGGCTCCTAAATCGACGATATTGGTGCTGAAACCATAGCCTATTTCGCTGTAAAAATTAAGTGCCTTGACACTGAGTAGGTTCAAATAGACTCTTTCCTTTTGCACGACTTTCGACAAATATGGCAAGCGCGAAAACAGCAACATGGGACTTTCGTAGGTTCCGGTGAAACGCACATAGTAGCGCGACTCATTATACCAACGGGAGTTGAGAAGCTGAAACTCGCCCGTCATGTCGTCGTTCCATTGGGCAGGCATATAGCTGAACTTGAAATAGTCGTAGTCTAGGAAACAGTCGTTGCCGCGCTGGGTATACACTCCACCGCCCATTCTGAAAAACAGAGTACGCATGGCGTAAAGCGACAAACGATAACGCAAATCGCCTTCGAAGCGTTCATAATGGGTTTGGCCACGACCTAAGGCATAGCCCCGTTCGTAGCTGAACAGCAAGGTTGGATAATTTGAGTACAAAGGAAGACGACGTTTGCCTTCACAATAATAATACTGGGCTGGAGTCCACTCAATTTGTACGCGCGGTCCGAGACTTGAAAAATGCTTTTTCATGCCAGAAGCTTCGGCAAGTTCGTTCCACTCTATCAAACCTCGCCGATGATAGCGGCCTCCTAAAGTGAACCTTAGTCCGGGAAGCAAACTGAAACTGGCATCGGTTTGTATGTGGGCATCGCGATAGTCGTGAAAACCATAATGGTCGATGATGTGAAGCAAGGAATCGTATTTTTCAATGCCTTCGAGTTTGTGACGCAGTTCATCGGCTTGACGGCTGTTGTACATGTGGGCACCACCTCCTGCATTGAAACTGAAGATTCCGTCGTAACGATGACTAAAACGTACTAATAAGGGAACTTCCCAATAGATTTGCTTTTGCTTGAAACTGTAACCTATACTGGGAGTAAACTCCATACGTGGCAATGTGGTTGAGAAATGAGTGAACAAATCCCAACGTGCACGAGCTTTGAGCGAAAATCCTTTCGTACGGCTCCACCCTACCATCGAAGGGGTGATGATGGGGGGCAATTTAATGCGGGAATGATCGCTCAACTTGAAATGATTGGATGAAAGCAACAAAGTTTGGGTGCGTTCGCCAAACCATCTTTTCGGATGGCGATTGTCTTGTTTGTCGTTCTTTAATTCCAAAGCATCTTCGAGGCCATCGGATGCTAAATCAAAATCGTCGGTTTCTGAGGTTTGACTGTCAACTTCCGATGCATTCGATAGGGCTTCGTCTGCTTGCTGCAAAGCTATGGAGTCGGTTTGTGATTCGTGCTTTTGCTTATAAAGCTGTACAATATTTTCTTCGGCTTTACGTAGCGGAAACTTACGATATTTGGCAAAGTAATCGAAATTATTGATTACACGTGTGGTATCAATGCGTAACAGGCACAACTGTGTTAAGTCGTACTTTGACTGTTTGCTGAACTGGGTGTTGACCGGACAAGTGAAGTTATGGGCTGAATGTATTTCCATAACTTCGTTTACCTTATTGCCCAACAACTTGAACTTAGATACTATACGCAAACGGTTAGGCAGTATGCTCTGACAACCATCGGTGCCCATTCGGGCATTGACGGTTATCTGACGTAACTGATAACGAAACTGAAAGGTGAAATTCCGCACAGCTCCGCTTGATAAATCCATATCAATAAAACCTGTTACTAACTGGTCGTTGCTGAAACGGGGGGTTATATTGATGCGGGCTGTCGGAGGAACGGAGTCGTTGAGCTTGCTTATAAAAACGTAAGTGTAACGATAAAAACGTCTGTTGCGCTTGTGTAGGGGATTCAAGATGCCATCAAGAAACAATTTCGACTCGTAGATTTGAAAATTAAAACGTCCTAACGAGTGAAAGCGTTGCTCGCTCTGGTATTTGGCAGTTGTGTGAAAGGCTATGACTTTACAATCAATTTGACCGGGGGCGCGATACTGTAATTTTAAATGGGCCTCGGACAGGTAATCATTGTGCCCACGCTCCAAACGCAACATGCCCGGAATGTAACGTACAATCGGGCCGTTGCGTTTGGTGTGCATCACGTGGCGCAAATATACATCGCTCACATATTGCAAACTGTCCATACTAAACTGTTCGCCGTAACTGAATACTTTACGCATCAATTCATCTGCTCTGCGGGTTCGCGAACGTTCTTCAGGAGTTAAACTCTTATAGTATTTTTTATCTCGCCCTTTAGGCTCATAGCTTTTAGTGGCTACATTGGTTGATGTCGACAGGGTGTCGGTGAGCGCATTGTGGGCCTTTGCTCCTGTGCACAGTCCCACACTCCATATCACTGCCAAAAGCAGTTTACAGAACATCGAACAAGCTATGTTTGCTTTCATTGTGTGCCAAGCTTGGGAGTTTTTAGTTAAAGAAAATACTTAAAGATTTATCGAAAAAAATAGGCGTTTGCCATAAAGCAGAAATGCACTCTGCTAATGTGACCTACGACCTGCTGACGGCTTTAACACCTCGCACAGTGCGCAGTTTTTTTATCAGTCCGGTTAAACGCTGGGTGTCGTCGACCAATACGGTGAGTATGCCAGAAAACAACCCATCGTTTGAATCAATGCTGATGCTGCGAAGCATGATGTGTTCTTCCTTTGAAATGATGGAGGTGATGTTGTTTACAATTCCCAAATCATCATTTCCTACGACGTGTAGGGTAATAGGATAGGTGTCGTGACCTTTGCCGGCCCAACGTGCCTTGACAATGCGATAACCAAAGCGTTCGCGCAGTGCTGGGGCATTGGGGCAGCCGATGCGGTGAATTTTAATACCGCCACTTACTGTGACAAAGCCAAACACCTGATCGCCATAAACGGGATTACAGCAACGGGCCATTTGAAAATCAAGTCCTTTTAAATCGCGACCGATAACCAATTCGTCTTGATCGCCTTTGGCACGGTTCAGCCATTCGTTTTCCATGTTGAACTCTTCGGCCGAACGTACGGCGGCTCTTTCGGCCGTGCCTTGTTCGCGCTTCATCAGTTCGACATAGGTTTCGAGTGCTCTGTTCACATCGATTCGTTCATCGCCCATATCTTTAAAGAAATCGAAGCTCTCTTTGTAGCCCATTTTCTTTACCAGCTGGTTGATGAGGCTTTCGTCCCATTCTAACTTGCGGTTTTTCATTTTGCGCTCCAGGATTTCTTTGCCTATGGCGCTTTCCGAAGCTTGAATTTCGCGCACTGCTGCGCGAATTTTGGCTCTTGCATGCCCTGAGCGAGCTATATTTACCCATTCTGCCTTAGGAGTTTGGGTGCTTGCAGTCAGAATCTCCACAGTCTGTCCGCTTTCAAGCGGCTGCCTGATGGAGTAGTTTTTTCCATTGACCCGTCCGCCCACACAGCGGTTGCCGATACCGGTGTGAATGGTATAGGCAAAATCAAGAATGGTGGAATGCGGTGGCAAACTGTAGAGGTCGCCTTTCGGTGAGAACACATAGACGTTTCCTTCCTTCAAATCTGAAGTCAGACTTTGCGTCAACAGTGAATCATTACCGGTTTCGAGGGCAGAACGTATATCAGCAAGCCAAGAATCAACGGTTCCGCCACTGCTCTTGACGCCTTTATATCGCCAATGGGCTGCCAAACCGTGTTCAGCGACTTCGTCCATGCGTTCCGAACGAATCTGCACTTCGACCCATTTTTCTTCAGGACCTTTTACCGTAATGTGCAAACTTTCATACCCGTTGCTTTTCGGAACGGTCAGCCAGTCGCGCAAGCGTTTAAGGTTGCTTTCGTACTTGTTCGTAATCAGCGAGAACACTTGCCAGCATTGCTCTTTTTCTTTCTGTTCCGGCACATCCAAAATAATGCGTATGGCAAAAAGGTCATACACGCCATTGAAACCGCATTGCTGTTTCTTCATTTTTTGCCAAATGGAGTGTATGCTCTTGGTGCGTCCTTTCATGTGATAGCGCAATCCTGCCCCGTCAAGCATTTTTCGGATGGGTTCCGTAAAGCGTTCGATATAGGCATCGCGCGAACGCTTGGTGGCATTCAAACTTTCCTTGATTGAATAGTAAGCGTCGTGTTCCAAGTACTTCAGACTCAAATCCTCCAACTCGCTTTTCAGTTTGTACAAACCTAACTTATGGGCCAAAGGTGCATATAAATTGGCAGCTTCGACCGATACTTTGTGTTGTGCCTCAAGGTTATCTGTATCTCGGATCTGACGCATCAAGCAAACGCTGTCTGCAATCAGAAGCAGGATAATCCGCATATCGGCAGCCTGCGAAATCAGCAGATTTCTGAAGTTATCGGTACTCATGGCCTCGGTCTTTACCTCGATGGCCTCGACCTTCATGAAACCGCGCAAAGTTTGGGCTATATCTTTGCCAAAGAAACGCTCAACAACTTCACTTTGTTCGGGTTGGGTAACGACTGAGCGCAACAAATAAGCTGTAAGCGCATGACCGCGTAATCCGATTTCCTCGATGGCCAATTGAATGGTTTGCAATGCTAACACCACGCGATTTAGCCCAAACTCATTTTCTTCGAGTCCGGGAGTTGCAGCCACAGTACTAGCCATGAAATCGGCCAATTTACGGGCATCTTGCGCTTTATATTTTATGTGTTCGTTGCTGAAAAGGCTGCGAAGCAATGCGATAAACATCTTCCGATTCTCGCTTCTTTTCTTCATTTCGTTTGTTTGCATAGGCCGTCAATTTACTTTCAGCTGTAAAATTACAAAATAACCGAACAATTTGCACCTTTATCAGGGTATTTTTATGGATAAATGAGCAATATACAGAAATTATTCAGTCTTTTGCGTCATTTCGTTCTGCTTTTCCACTCTTTCTTCCAACCAATGGTCTATCAGTTGCCGGGCCAAACTTACCTTGCCGGGTATAGCGGGCAAGCTGTCGTAACGGAACCATCCGCCCTTTTTAAGTTCTGACTTTTGCAGACATAATTCACCATCCTCATACTCTGCCATAAATCCTACCATCAGTCCGCAAGGATATGGCCAGGGCTGTGAAGCAAAATAACGGAGGTTCTTGATTTGCAACTGGGTTTCTTCCATTACTTCACGACGGACACAATCTTCCAGGGTTTCGCCGGTTTCAACAAAACCTGCCACCAGTCCTAAATAATCTTTCTTAAAATTTTTACTTTGAACCAATAAAATTTCTTCGCCGTTGTTTCGTGTAATGGCTACAATAATAGCTGTGGCCAAAGCGGGCCACACTTCTTTTCCGCAGTTAATGCAACGCTTCGAGATGTCGGTATGCAATTTCATCGGTGCACCACAAACACCACAGAAATGGGTATTTTGATCCCAATACAATATTTCATGTGCCTTTCCTGCCATGTTATACACAGCACAGGGCAGCACGTCAAACGAGGCTCGCAATCCCATCATCTGCCATCCTGCTTTCACAACGGGAGCATCGATGCGAGCAGTATAGCAGGCCTTTCCTTGCAAATCGGGCAAATGATGCAGCGTATGCCAGGGAAGCAACTGTATAGGGGGCTCTTCGCCCACAGGCACTTCATTATTGGCCGTCAGCAACAATTCGTCTTGACAGAATATAAAATAATAAGCCTTTTTCATTGCTGCATTTCAAAAGAAAGCCGATGCACGTCATAGGAATTTTCCTACAACCCGCACCGGCTATTTATTCTGTTTACATAAAATTCAGGAATCTATTTTTGATTAGAGACCCAAACTCTTTACCACTGCTTCAATTTTCACTTGAGCGTCAGCCACAGCGCCGGCATAGCATTTGGGGCAATCCATGTGACCTTGCACTTCAATGTAGAACTTGATTTTGGGTTCCGTTCCAGAAGGACGTACACTCACCTTCGTTCCGTCTTCAGTGTACCACTGCAAAACATTGCTTGCCTCGGGGAAGTCGAGAGCTGATTCATTGCCTTCTGCATCGTAAGTCTTCAGCGTACCATAGTCCTTAGTGCAAATCACACGCGAACCGGCCAATTCTGTCGGTCGGTTGGTACGGAAGTTTTCCATCATGGCTTTGATTTCATCGGCACCGGTTTTACCAGGTTTCACCACATTGATGGTCTTGTTCACAGCCAATCCGTACTCCAGATAGATGTCCATCAACACATCATAGAGCGTCTTGCCCTGATCCTTTGCCCAAGCGCAAATTTCAGCCAGCAGTGAGCAGGCCGAAACAGCATCCTTGTCGCGTACAAAGTCCTCTGCCAAGAAGCCATAGCTTTCTTCGCCACCACCGATGTACTGCAGTTTACCTTCGTCCAAACGAATCTGACGGGCAATCCACTTAAAGCCCGTGTAGCAGTCGTACATCTTGATGTTATTCTTGTCAGCAATAGCCTTAATCAATTCAGTTGTAACGATGGTCTTTACAATAAACTCGTTACCCTTCATCTTACCCTGAGCCTTACGGTTCATGATGATGTAATAAAGGAAAATCATACAGGTTTGGTTACCATCAACCAACACCCATTCTCCCTTATCGTTTTTGCAAGCCATACCCACGCGGTCTGCATCGGGGTCTGAAGCCATCACGATGTCTGCATCGATACTCTTGGCCAAATTCAAAGCCATAGTCAGAGCCTCGCCATTTTCGGGGTTCGGACTAACCACCGTGGGGAAGTTTCCGTCCTTTACCATCTGCTCGGGCACAGTGTGCACATTCTCAAAGCCCCAAAGTTTAAGCGACTGCGGAATGAGCATCATACCAGTTCCGTGCAACGGAGTGTATACAATCTTCAAATCCTTCTGACGCTTGATACATTCGGGATCAATACTCAATGTATGAACCTTTTCGAGATAGATATCGTCAATTTCCTTACCGATAATTTCAATCAGTTCAGGTTTGCCTTCAAAGCGAATATCTTCAACGCTCACCTTGTTAACCTCATCAATAATACCCTTATCGTGCGGAGCCAACACCTGCGCACCATCATCCCAATAAGCCTTATAACCGTTGTATTCCTTGGGGTTATGGCTTGCTGTTAGGATAATACCGCTCTGGCATCCCAAATGACGAATAGCGAACGACATTTCAGGAGTCGGACGCATATCTTCGAACAAATATACCTTGATTCCGTTGGCCGAGAAAATGTTGGCTGCGGTTTCAGAAAACAAGCGGCTGTTGTTGCGGCTGTCATGACCCACAACTACGCTGATTTGCTCCATATCCTTAAAGTTAAGGTTCAGGTAGTTCGAAAGGCCCTGAGTAGCTGCGCCTACAGTGTAAATGTTCATACGGTTCGTACCGGGACCCATAATACCGCGCAAGCCACCCGTACCAAATTCCAGGGTACGATAGAACGAGTCGATGAGTTCGGTTTTATCGGGGTTCTCAACCATGGCCTTCACAGCCTTTTGAGTTTCGGCATCATAGCAAGCTGAGTTCATCCAGCTTTGAGCCACTTTTTCGCATTGTGCAATAAGTGCTTGATTTTCCATATCGCGTGTATGTTTTTACCTCTGCACAGCCCACATCAAATGCAAGGCCTCATCAGAGACAAACTTATCTATTAGTTTATATATATAAAAAGAAGGAGGCTCGGCAGAGCCATACCTGGAAACTGAATTATCTTTTAAAACAAACTGTGATTACTGAGGTAAAATTTCAATCCAGTAACCATCAGGATCTGAAATAAAGTAAAGTCCCATTTCCTGGTTCTCGTAGCAAACGCAATTCATTTCCTTATGAAAAGCCCGTACAGCATCATAATCGCCAGGAGTGCGCAAGCAGATGTGAAATTCATTTTCGCCTAAGTTATACGGTTCCGTTCTGTCGCGCAACCAGGTAAGTTCCAATTTAAAATCGCTTGCTTCATTCTTTAAATACACAATCTTAAAAGCACCTTCCGGTCCTTCGATCTCGCCGCACGGCATAAGGCCTAATGCTTCTTTGTAGAATGCAATGCTGCGTTCCAAATTGAGTACGTTGATGTTGAAGTGGTCAAATTTTGCAGTAATTTCCATAAAGGGGTTTATTTAAAAGTGCGTTGCAATAAATCCGGCTGCACCTGTTGAACGAACAAAAGCCTTTAGCTCAAGTTACAGCCCGACTTCGCGTAAGCAAAGTTACTGCAAACCAAATGAACCACAAAAATTAAAGGTAGGTTTTTTCAAAAGAATAGGAAATGTTACGAATCGGTAGAAGGATTGTAAAGAAAAATTCAACAACAACTACCCCTACCCTGCTAAACACCATTAAAACAGTTCAGCCATAAAAGCGTGTAGTAAAACTCAACAACGCATCCTGGGTTTCAGACAGGCCTACCTGCCTTACTTTCT
>FR901642.1 GCA_000437675.1 Prevotella sp. CAG:891 | reverse complement strand
GTAACTGCAGAATCTGCAGGCTGCTACAGAACTAACTTACAGCCAATTACTTCACAATAAAATAGATATCTTTTATAGCATTGCCTACACTCATATATTTATTAGATGTGCCATAAAGTACCCTGGTATTTATTCCCATGCCATACGATTTTCCAGACTCCAAAGGTACACAAACTTTCAGAACAAAAGTCGTGTCATTCTCGAACTTGGATATATCATCAGGGCTAAGTTTATATTTCCGAAGGGCTCTTCTTGAGTCTGGCCAAATCGAATGATGGTTAGGCAATAACTCAGTAGCATATACATTGAGCATAGGTTCTGAGAATACTATTTTTATTTCATTTATATTACCCTCAACCACTGAACCTATTTCCGGTGTAACAGACACAATATAAGGACGTTTCGCAATGGAATCAATTCTGTCAGCAATAGTGTACATGTGCTCAATAAAAAGAGGCATGAATTCTTTGATGGTGGGATACTGCTTTCTGTTGTCAGTAAACTGCTTCATAAACTTCATGGTTTCATCAATCCATACATATCCTTCATATCCACCTGTTGCCACTACATGCGATATCAAGTACTCGCTCAGATGCAACTCCTGCATGTAGACAATGGTCATAACGGTGTTAAAGAACTCGTTGCCTAATGCATCGGCATCATACCCGGATCTGTATAATTCATCCTTTACATACGGGTAAATGCGACGCCCTATTTCTAAGAAATCTTTTTTATTGGCATGAAAAAGCGGGGCTGTGAATGAATGCGACAGTTCGTGAATGAAAGTTCCCGATTTGATGATATCGTTCTCAAGCATTTTCTTGGGCGCACAGCTGACACCGAGAATCGGACTATATGAAAAGGTTTTGAATCCCAGTTTTTTCTGTGTCTTAATATCAAGGCTTGAGAAGTTATTGACACCGTATGCAGGACTGATACACACTTTCACTTCCGGCAGTTTTTCTCGATATAATGACATGAAAAGCGAGTCGGAAACTAAGGTTGCTAACTGTTGATTCGCTACTTCGAGGTATTTTTCATACAGTTTAGCATGCTTCTTAAAGAAGGAAGCATAATTGCTTTTCTCATAGAAGTCATCCAATAGCTCCACATATTCAAGAAATGTTTCCTTCGTCCATCTATTGTCATTCTTAGCAAAGTATTCATCCAAGTCAACATGCTGATTTACTTGCAAATGTCCGTTTTCAATGCTTAACAAATGATTGGCAATCGGAAGAGAATTATAGGAAATGACGTCAACATCACCTGGAATATCACGCATCTTCTTGAGAAATGCCATTACCGGATGCGATTTGAACTTGCCAAAAGACTTTTGTATGTCAGAGTAATAAGGTTTGTATATACCTCTGTCAAACTCTTCACATCCGGCAAGAATCCATGTCGTTGCAGAAAACTCTTCAAGTTCGTCTACATAAGCAAATGTATGCTTATTATTTTGGGCAAACAGATTGATACTAATCAAAAAAAACAGGATACAGATTTTTATCGTTTTCATGGAAAAGCACTTTGATTATTGGTTCTGATATGCAATTTTAAACAAAATGAACATACAAAGCAAGATTTCAAGTGTAATTTTGCAAGAAAAAATGTGCCCCACTTGGAATGAACAAAAAAACGCAATAAATTTATTGATGAATATGGATACATTACATTCTTACCTCACGTTCTATTTGCTTGCCATTAACATTGCAGCATTCGCCCTCTACGGCATAGACAAATATAAGGCCAGGAAAGCCAAGTGGCGAATTTCTGAAGCAAAACTTTTGACGACGGCTGTTCTTGGTGGAAGCATCGGTGCATGGCTGGGTATGAAAATCTGGCATCACAAAACAATGCATAAGAAATTCAAGTATAGCATTCCTGTCATTTTACTGATACAGATAGCACTGATGGCGTATCTACACCACATTGTATGACAACCAGAAGCAAAGGTTATGACTATTGATACCACAAACCTATGTTCACATCTTCAGAAAAAGCTGTTTGAACCCACGGGAATCTATTATCCTGTTTGGCAAGCCCTACAAAATGATGAAGAGTTGACCGCTGCTGTTCGTTCACGCCAACTACACATCTACCGCAATGGTAAGAAAATACTTATTCTTGCCGGTAAGGCGCAACCGAAAATTATCAGAGAAGATACACTGAATGAGTTGGTGAATAATCAGCAATCAGCGTATGTTTAAAAATAATCATCTACTCTAAACAATATGACATCACTTCAAGACAAACTGTTTGCTTTACAGGATAAGCAGTATGCTGCTTTGCAAGCCAAACTGACGCCCGGCGTACCCGACCACTGTTTCATAGGTATCCGTGTGCCTGTGTTACGCACATTTGCAAAGGAGTACATAAAAGATATGGCGTATATGGATTTCCTTAAGCAATTACCCCATACATACTACGACGAAAATATGCTTCATGGACTTTTGATTGCTGAAATCAGAAACTACGAAACGTGTATCCGTCTGACAGATGCCTTCCTGCCTCACATAGATAACTGGGCGGTTTGCGACATAATGGCTCCCAAAATATTTGCCAAGCACAAACAGGATTTGTTGACGAAGATACAGAGCTGGACCCAATCATCACACATTTACACGTGTCGTTTTGGCATAAAGATGCTGATGTCGCATTACTTAGATAAGAATTTTAAGGCAGCATACCTTGAAATTCCGGCATCAGTCAGAAGTGATGAATATTATGTAAAAATGATGGTGGCATGGTTCTTTGCAACAGCTCTTGCCAAACAATGGGAAGCCACGATTCCTTATCTTGAGCAAAAACGACTTGCACCATGGACGCACAACAAAACTATACAAAAAGCCATCGAGAGCTATAGGATAACCACCGAACAAAAAAGCTATCTGCGAACATTGAAAATGAAATAGGTGTCATACCTTATATTTTCAGCCATGGTGCTTATTCGTGCAACAAGCATAAGAAAATCACATATTTTCAAACTCTTAAACATTAGTGTCCAATAAAAATGGACGA
>FR901641.1 GCA_000437675.1 Prevotella sp. CAG:891 | reverse complement strand
TTCCGAGCTAGTTTGAATTAGTTCCGAGCTAGTTTCGACAATCGCGGAATGGCTGATTATCAGCGTTTACAGAAATACACGAAAGTAGGTTCCGCCTATGCTGGTTTAGCTATGAAACAGCACAAGCGTTGAACTGCTTGTATTGATGAGCCGAACCGTTACAATCAGCACAGCCTACTTTCCGTTCAGCAGTTTCTTGATGTTGTTCAGTTTGTTCAGCGCTTCGAGCGGAGTGAGGTTATTGACGTCGAGGTTCAAAATTTCGTCGCGTATTTGGCTCAGCACCGGGTCGTCGAGTTGGAAAAAGCTCAGCTGCATGTTGCCGTCGCGGTGCGTATTGCTCTCGGCCTTCGGCACAGCCTGCTTTCCGGCATTTGCCCCCATGGCTTCGAGGTCCGTCAGAATTTGTTCGGCCCTGCGCACAATGGTTTGCGGCATACCCGCCAGCCGGGCCACGTGGATACCGAAGGAATGTTCCGAACCACCCCGTTGCAGTTTGCGCAGGAATACCACCTTGCCGTCGACCTCGCGCACCGAAACGTTCCAGTTTTTAATGCGCTGAAAGCGTTTCTCCATTTCGTTCAGTTCGTGGTAATGCGTGGCAAAGAGCGTGCGTGCATGGGCATTCGGATTTTCATGAATGTACTCCACAATGGCCCAGGCAATGGAAATGCCGTCGTAGGTCGAGGTGCCACGACCCAGCTCGTCGAACAGCACGAGCGAACGCTCCGTAAGGTTGTTCATGATGTTGGCAGCTTCGCTCATTTCAACCATGAACGTACTCTCGCCCACCGAAATGTTGTCGCTCGCCCCAACGCGCGTAAATATTTTGTCGACCACACCAATGTGTGCCGAGGCTGCCGGCACGAACGAACCCATTTGCGCCAGCAACGTAATGAGTGCCGTTTGGCGGAGCAAAGCACTTTTACCCGCCATGTTCGGACCGGTGACGATGATGATTTGCTGCTGCTTTGTGTCGAGTTGCACGTTGTTGCTCACATATTCCTCGCCCGGCGGCATCAGCGTTTCGATTACCGGATGTCGGCCTTCGGTGATGTCGATGGCCAGGCTGTCGTCGACCACAGGCCTTACGTAGCAGCGTTCGCGCGCCACTGTGGCAAGGCTTTGCAGGCAGTCGAGCAAACTGATGGCCGCCGCATCCTTTTGCAGCGGGGTGACGTAGCGCGCGGTTTCCTCGACCAGTTCGGCAAATAGCCGCGTTTCGAGTGCCAGGATGCGGTCTTCCGCTCCCAAAATCTTTTCTTCGTACTCCTTCAGTTCCTGCGTAATGTAACGTTCGGCCTGCGCCAGCGTCTGTTTGCGTATCCACGATGCCGGCACTTTGTCTTTGTAGGTGTTTCGCACCTCAATGTAGTAGCCAAATACGTTGTTGAAGCCGATTTTCAGGCTCGGAATGCCTGTAGCGTCGCTTTCGCGCTGCTGAATGGTGAGCAGGTAATCCTTGCCCGAGGTTGAGATGTGGCGCAGTTCGTCGAGCTCCTTGTCCACGCCATTGGCAATCACGCCCCCCTTGTTCACAAGTAAAGGCGGTTCGGCGCAGAGCGTGCGTTTGATGCGGTCGCGCAGTTCGGCCAGTGCATCGAGCTGTTTGCCCACATGCTGCAGGGCCGCACATTCTGCGTGCACACAGGCATACTTCAGGGTGTGCGTGCTTTCGAGCGCAATGCGCAGCTGCTGCAGTTCGCGCGGATTGACGCGGCTGGCAGCCACACGCGACACGATGCGTTCCATGTCGCCGATTTTCGGCAGTTCCATTTCGCAAAGTTCGCGGAAATCGGGCTGTTTGAAGAAGTGTTCCACACCGTCCTGACGGAAGGTGATGTCGGCCGTTGAGCGGAGCGGAAAAATAACCCAGCGGTTCAGCATACGTGCCCCCATGGGGGTGAGCGTGCGGTCAATGACTTGCAAAAGCGAGGTGCCCCCTTCGTTCATGGTGGTGGTGAGTTCGAGGTTGCGCGTGGTGAAGCGGTCAAGGCGCACGTAGCGGTCTTCCTCAATGCGTCGGAGCGCCGTGATGTGTCCTGTTTGCGTGTGTTGCGTCATTTCCAGATAACACATTACCGCTCCGGCTGCCACCACCGCCTCCTTCAGGTGGTCAACGCCAAATCCTTTTAGGTTTTTCACCTGAAAGTGCTTGGTCAGTTTGTCGTTGGCTGTGGCCGGTGTGAAGGTCCAGTCGTCGAGTTCAAACACAAAGAACTTTTGCCCGTATAAGCCTTCGAAGCGCGCCTTCAACCCCTTGCACACCAACACCTCCTTCGGGGCAAAGCCCGCTAGCAGTTTGTCAATGTATTCGGTAGTTCCCTCGGCCGTCAGAAATTCGCCCGTCGATATGTCGAGAAAAGCCACTCCCACGCTCGTGGCACCAAAGTGTACGGCCGCCAGGAAGTTGTTTTCGCGTGCTGTCAGCACATTGTCGGTCATGGCTACACCCGGTGTCACGAGTTCCGTGATGCCTCGCTTCACCAGTTTTTTGGTCAGTTTCGGGTCCTCCAGCTGGTCGCAGATGGCCACACGGAAGCCTGCCCGGATGAGTCGCGGCAAATAGGTGTCGAGCGCATGGTGCGGGAAACCGGCCATTTCGGTGGCCGACTGTTCCTTGTTGTTGCGTCGTGTCAGCGTAATGCCCAGCACTTGTGCAGCAGTTACCGCATCTTTGGCATAGGTTTCGTAGAAGTCGCCGCAGCGAAATAGCAGTATGGCATCGGGGTTTTTGGCCTTCAAGTCGTAGAACTGCTTCATCATCGGGGTGAGTTGGGGTGTAGGCATAACGTTGGGTGAATTAAGAGTATGGTGAAATGAACCGAATGGGGATTGTGAGCAAAAAAAAGCCCCTCAATCCCCCGGTAAGGGGCGAGGGGAAAATGGGGGTGAGTACCCCTGTTGAGAATCGAACTCAAATCTACGCTTTAGGAGAGCATTGTTCTATCCATTGAACTACAAGGGCAAATTCAAGGCAAAATTACGAAAAAAAGCCGAACTTCGTCCTTGTTTACGTAGAAATCAGTTGATGTTGTCGATTTCTTCTTTCGTCAGTCCTGTAGCTCCCATAATCAACTCTATAGGAGAACCTGATGCTTTCAAAAAGCGAGCCACTTCGATGGCTTTGTTCATGGCTCCTTCTTCGCGTCCTTCGGCGCGTCCTTCGGCGCGTCCTTCTTCGCGTTCGGTAATGATGTTGTTGCGCAGAATGACGATGTTGTCTAAATGGCGGTAGTAGGCAGCCAGTTCGTTGCGCGTCATCATGGCCAGTTTTAATTTTTGGCGCGCTTCATCCAGCCCCGGTGCAGTGGCGTTCGAGGGTATTTCGCCGGTGTTGAGGTAGTAAATCCATTCCTCGAGCGGACTTTTGGCCACTTGGTTGAAACCATTGACTTTCAGAATGTAGTATTCCGGATAGAGCTGGCTGACCGTATCGGCCTTGAAGGTTTGCCTCTGGAAGGGGGTGAGTTCGAGCAAGTCGTTGGTGTGGATGCCGCGGAACTCGGTTTTGCCGTGGTACACGTAATCCTTGCCGTGACCTAATTCGAAGTAAACGATGTTGACGCTGTAAACCTTGCGTACCTTGTCGTAATTGTCGCCGCGCTCAATGTATTCCGTCACGAGTTTCGACGTGCCGAAGAGCATGCGCTGAAAGTAGGCGTATTCGCTGTTGTTCTGCACCTCAATCAGGATGAGTTCGCCCTTGGAGTCCTCGGCGAGCATATCTACGCGGTTGTACTTATCGAACTCGGTCTCCTGATTGCTTTCGCTCTCCAGCAGTTTCTGAATCACAATTTTTTCGCCCAGCAAGGTAGTGAGCAAGCCTTCCAGCACGCTGAAGTTGGCCTTGTTTCTGAGCAGCCGTTTCATGGCCCAGTCAAAGCGGATTACCTGATTATTCTTGTTGCTGTTCATAAAAATGCCAAAGTTATTGATTGATAATGAACAAAGGTAAGAAGAAATATCAATACCTTCTCAATAATTTCCTGATAATTTATAGAGACTCGCATTTGAAAACCCCTAAATC
>FR901640.1 GCA_000437675.1 Prevotella sp. CAG:891 | reverse complement strand
AGTTCGCATTGGAACTGTCGGGGATTTTGTTCGTTTACCGCTGAATCAATGCAGCCCGGTTATTTCACCTCTTTCACCAGGTAAATCTGTACAGGCAAGTGGTCGGAGAAGCCATTGAGCCATACACCGCCGGCATGCGTACGCAAGGGGTTTCCCTTGTAGCGGCCCTCCTGCTGGAACAGGTAGTCGCGCATGAAAATGGCGTGCTGGTAATATTTCAGCGTGGAGCGGTCTTTGCCTACCAGGTTGCCGTTCATCACGATTTGGTCAAAAAGGTTCCAGGCACCGTTGTAAAGCAGCGTACCCTGACCCACCTTGTAGAGCGTGTTGTACCAAGGATTGTAGAAATCGTTGGCCGACTTCACCTCCTTTTGTTCCGCAAAGCAGCCCAGCTGTTCGGTCATGCTCTTGTTGCCCGGGTCGTCGTTCATGTCGCCCATGACAATGATTTTAGCTTCGGGTTCCTGTTTCAGCAGCGCATCGGTGAGTTGACGCAGTTGGAATCCGGCACGTTGACGAATTTCGTCGCCGGCAGCACGCGAGGGCCAGTGGTTCACGATGCAGAAAGTTTTGTCGCCACCGAGCAAACCCTCCATCACGAGGAAACCACGCGTAATGTAAGTGGTGTCGCCCTTCAGTTCGTTGTAAGCACGCACTTTGCCGTTTTCGTCGGTGTAGAAACCAAGCAGCGGGCTGTCGATCTTGCCATCGGGTGCATAGTAAAAAGGCACGAGCATGCTGCTTTCGAGTTTGAAAAGACGGGGATTGTAGAAGAAGGCACACTCAATGCCTCGGCGGTCGGGTCCGGCAATGTCGACATACTTGTAGCCACGCTTAGCCAATGCCGGCTGTTTGAGCAAATCCTCGAGTACGCGGTGATTTTCGATTTCCGAAAGTCCGATAACGGCCGGTCCCATGGGCAGTTTATCGGTGCAGAGTTCGCTGAGTACGCGGGCCATGTTGTGCAGTTTGGCCTCGTATTTCATTTTTCCCCATTTGTTGCGGCCGTTGGGCAGAAACTCGTAGTCGTTTTTGCCGGCATCGTGAATGGTGTCGAACAGGTTTTCCAGGTTATAGAACGCCACCCCGTAAAGTGCAAAACGTTTTTGCTGCATTTCGTGTAGCGCCTCGGTAGTGACGGGTGCAGGTGCTGTGTGAGCTGCACGCAGCGAAAGTGGATAAATCTGAAAAAAAGCTGCACAGACGAGCAGCAACGAAAGGAGATTTCTCTTCATATAAAAATGTATGGTTTATGTTTGATGCTGCAAATTTCAAAAAAAAAACTGAGATTTTGCTTTCTGCATTTGATATTTAATAGAAATGTAAAGGCATAGGCATTTTTTTATATGTATCTTTGCAGCAAATAATAAAGTTTACAAGTAGTTATGCTTTGACGCAGTATGAACGAGGGATAAGAACACATCGTTGTACTCTGTGACGGGCTTTATGCCTATTGATTCAGAGTTGCGGTTTTGCTTTTACCCCTGTTTCTTCGTCTACATAGCTCATAAATGCAATTCTTTAAGAAATATGACAAAAGGTGTAAAACTTACGGCGGCCGCCCTGCTTTTGGCTTCAGGAGCCATGGCCCAAGAGCCCGTCGACACCCTGGCGGTTCTCGACAATGCCGACTTTACGTTTACCGAGTCGCAACTCGACGAGGACAACGATGCCTCACAGGCAGTTTCGGTTATCACGGGTTCGAAGAACGACCCCTACAATGCGGAAGTAGGCTACCGCTTCAGCCCCATGCGCTTTAAAGTGCGTGCCTACGACAACATGTACAACAGCTACTACATGAACGGCCTTCAGCTCAACGACCTGGAGCTGGGACGTTTTGGTTACAGCATGGTGGGCGGTATGAATGATGCCGTGCGCAACCAGGAAGGTGTGTCGGCCTACGATTTCAACCGCTTCGGTGTAGCCGGTGTGGGTGGCGCAACCAGCGTCAATACGCGCGCCAGCCAGTTTGCCCAAGGCAACAAGCTGACCCTTTCGGGTACGAACCGCAACTATGTGGCACGCGGCATGTTTACGCATGCTACCGGTCTGCTTCCTTCGGGTTGGGCTTTTGCCGGACTCGTAGGTTACCGCTGGGCCAACGAGGGTGTGATTGAAGGTACGTTCTACAATTCTTTCTCGTATTTCCTTTCTGCCGAAAAGCGTTTTGGCGACAACCATGCCCTTTCGCTCGTAACCTTTGGTTCGCCCACCGAACGCGCACAGCAGGGGGCTTCGACCGAAGAAGCCTACTGGTTGGCTAATTCGCACTACTACAACCCGAACTGGGGTTATCAGGCTGGCGAAAAGCGCAATGCCCGCGTGGTAAACGACTTTGAACCTACGGCTATCCTGACGTGGGACTGGAAAATCAAGGACGATAAAAAACTTACCACTGCTGCCGGCTTTAAATACTCAATGTATAGCTCAACGGCATTGGGCTGGAGCGGCGATGCTTACGACCCCCGTCCCGACTATTACAAAAATATGCCTTCGTCGAGCATCGACCCATCGGGCAGTTTAAAGGCCGCCGCATTGTAAACCAAGGTGTCGCCCTTGTAGTACATTTTGATTTTTGTAGCACTCACGGTAGCCTCGCCGAGTTGCACATTTTTGTCCTCATCTACTGCTGTAAAATCCTTTTGAATCATCAGGTCAGGCAGTTTAATCATCTGCTTTCTTTTGATGCTTTTCACTTCATACCAGTAGTCCAAAGGCTTATACCCCTCACACTCCACATGAATGCGGTATTTACCCACCGGAACTTCCACCCGGAATTCATTGCCTTTTCGGTCGCGGTCGCCAAAAGTCAGTAGCATACACCAGGGTGCTACTACGCTGCCATCCTCGCGGTACACACTCACACTTGCGCCTCCCTCGCCATAGCCCGTAAAGCTGTTTCTGACACAGCCCGACAGTATCACAGTCTTGGGCTTGGTTGCTTCTTCCTGCGCCACCAGCATGATGGGACACAGCAGAAGGATGATTACCGTTAAAACGCTATGAAATAATGGATTTTGAAACATACAATAGATATTTAATTCGAGTGTGAGTATTGAAGTCGTCTAAACTTTTCTGACGAAGATTGAATT
>FR901639.1 GCA_000437675.1 Prevotella sp. CAG:891 | reverse complement strand
GACGCAGATATGGACTGCTTTGTCAACGATGCTACTGCTTTGCTAGTTAAAGCACATTGCAAAGTATAAATGGGGGATCGCCAATCTTGTCGTATCACTTAGATTGAACACATTCACGAAAATTGAACTCGGAAAGTGGTTGAACGAACCATTTACACCTCCGCCAGAGCCAGCTGAAGTGATATAAATGGGGCCCAAAAAGCTTTGAAGGGGTTGTTGTCCATAACAACCTCATATTCATCGTATCTATAAAACGTTTAGGACAACATTGGGTTGAACTTGGCAAAAATGAGCAGCGAAGCAAGTTCTTGGTTGATGCAGTCAAGCAGATGAGACAAGGGAATGATGTTTTCTCAAAGACATTGCAAGATAAACTTGAAGTAATGAACAAATCACCTCAAAAGAAGGTTGTAACCCATCGCTTCGAGCCAACCTCAAAGAATATTCTTCTTTTCATTGGTGGCTTGGTCTTATCTCTTGTTATCTCCATTTGGGGCAATCTCACTCAATGGCGAGAGCATCAAGATTGGGAGGAGGCAGACTTGAAGTATAGGGCATTGAAGATGGTGCTTCCTGCTGATGACCCGAACATTCGCTACATTGAGAAACATTTCAATGTGCAACGAGATGAAAATGTTATAAACGACGTAAGAAATCGTGTTACTGCTTATGAGGATTCTGTTCGTCATAGTTATGAGATGTATAAATTAGCATTGTACAAAGATAGTATTGCAAATCATTTGCTGCATGAGTCTAAGATTATAAGACGAAATTATAACTTTGCAAAATAGAGATCAATGCAAGCGTAATTTTGTTATCATAATCACAAAAAGCATAACACATCACGCTAATATACAGCGAAAACATAATAATAATGATGCATTTTCGACAAGAATACAGACATTTTGTTTAAACTTTATTAAATAGTAATGATAAGTTGGTTAACGTATTAGTTTTTATAGTATATTTGCACAAGAATACATGTCTAAGTCTTGGAAGTAACCTTTTGGGACGAAGACAAATTGTAGTACATTAAAAGTAATTTGCAATGGATTTAAAATTTGAAATATTAAAGTATTCACAAAAATCAACTTGCAAAGATATGCAAGAGCGAAAGGAATTCTTTATGTTTCCTTATTACAACTAAAGTTTCCCACCCCTTCATATTAGCTATTTGAGTAATAGTTCCCTTCGGTGGGTGGTCTAAAAATCAAATGTTTTCCGAACGATTTAAC